>CAYPTG010000029.1:8339-13147 GCA_964413455.1 uncultured Mycobacterium sp.
CTGACGACCTCGGTGTTCTCCCGCGGGTGTTTGCCGTCCAGAGTGCCGATCGGCAGGGACAGTTCGATGGAGTCGATCACCCGGGAACCGGCGATCCCTATTGACTTGCGGGTCTCCGCGTGGGCCCAGGCGCCGCCGTACTGGCCGAGGGCGGCACCGATCACCGCCACCGGCTTGTCCTTGAGTGCGCCGGCGCCCCAGGGCCGGGACAGCCAGTCGATGGCGTTCTTGAGCACGGCGGGGATGGTGCCGTTGTTCTCGGGGGTGACGATCAACGCGGCGTCGGCTTGTTCGGCCGCGGCCCGCAGGGCGACGGCGGCGGCCGGCGGGGTGTCGCCGTCGAGATCTTCGTTGTAGAAGGGCACGGCATCAAGGCCCTGGTAGATGGTCAGCACCGCCCCATCCGGTGCGGTTTCTTTGGCCAGCTCGGCGAGTTGGCGATTGACCGACGCCGCGCGCAGGCTCCCCACCAGGGTCAAAATCGTCGTCGGTGCCATGGGTTGTCCTTTCGTCGGCGGAACCACACCGAGCATAACCGGACTATGGTCCGCTTAATTCCCGAAAAGATTAGAGTGGGTGAATGGACACCGTCGACCGTGCCGATACGCTGCCGGTCGGCCTCCCGCAGGAACGCGGTGACGCGGCCCGCAACCGCCAACGCCTCCTGGAGGCGGCCCGCACGCTGATCGGGCAGCGCCGTCCCGAGGAGATCACCACCGAGGACATCGCGGCGGCCGCCGGGGTCGGCAAGGGCACCTTGTTCCGGCGCTTCGGGAGCCGGGCCGGGCTGATGATCGAGTTGCTCGACGAAGACGAACGGTCGATGCAACAGGCGTTCCTGTTCGGGCCGCCGCCGCTGGGTCCAGGGGCTCCACCGCTGCAGCGGCTGTTGGCCTTCGGCCGCGAACGACTCCGGTTCGTCCACGCCCACCGGGACATACTTGCCGAGGTCAATCGAGGTCCGGAGACCCGCTACAACGCCGCGTCCGCGGTGCTGCACACCCACATCCGGGTACTCCTGGAAGCCGCCGCGAGCACCGGAGATCTCCACGCCCAAGCTGACGCTCTGCTGGCCCTGCTGGACGCTGATTACCTCGCCCGCCAACTCGATGACCGCGGCCAGACCTTGGAGAGTATGACCGCAGCGTGGGATTCGTTGGCGCGCAAACTGTGTGGGCGCTGACCGGACAGCCCCGTCGCGTTCCTGCCGGCGCCATGCAACGATGGACGCCGTGTGCTTCTCGATGACGGCTGATCTGGTGGCAGGTGCGGCGTTGGTGCCGGTGGCGGTACTGACGCTGCGAGAGGTCAAACATCGCTCAGAAGTGATGTTCGCGCTGCTGCCGGCGATATTCGCGCTGCACCAATTCCTCGAAGTCGCCGTCTGGGCGGGGTTGGACGGCGGCGTATCACCAGGGATAGCGACCTGCGCGATGCGCGGGTACTTGTTTATTGCCTGGCCACTCTTACCTATCTACGTTCCACTGGCCTTGTGGCTACTGGAACGCCAAACAGTCCGACGCCGAATCCTGCCCTTCGTGGGGCTCGGCGCGGTAGTGGCGGCCTATCTGGCCTATGTGGTGCTGGTGAAACCCGTTGAGGTGATTCGGCATTCGCACGGACTCGAATACCAGACCACGGTGCACCACCCCGCTATCTGGGCGGTGCTCTACATCGTCGCGGTGATCGGGCCGGCGCTGGTCTCCGGTTACCGATCTATCGTCGCCTTCGGCGTGCTCAATCTGGTGGGACTCACCCTGGTGGCGGTGTTCTACTTCCAGGAGTTCGCGTCGCTGTGGTGCGTGTTCGCCGCGGCATCGTCGGTGCTGATCCTGGTGCACATGATCCGGCGCCGCCAGCTGCCCGACGCCGAGCGTATGCACGCCGATCTGGTGCGCAGCTGAGTTTCAGGCGGGGTCGCTGACCAGGGCGTGCAGGAAGTCCAGGTCGACTTCATCCAGGCCGGCGACGGCCACCACGCCCGGTGCGGGATCCAGCGGCACCAGGTGCGGAATCGCGATGACGGTCAATCCCGCCCCGCGGGCGGCTTGCACCCCGGTCTTGGAGTCCTCGCAGGCCACCGCTTGGGATGCGGTCAGCTTCAGCCGCCGCAGCGCCAGCAGGTAGGGCGCCGGATCGGGTTTGGTGACCGGCACATCGTCACCGGTGACGACGGTGTCGAAGCCCAGCGCGTGCACGTCGTGGAACACCCCGTCCACCAGTGGCATCTTGCTGGCGGTGACCAGCGCGGTGGCGATCCCCTCCTGGTGCAGCCGGGTCAGCAGCTCCCGCGCACCGGGGCGCCAGGCGATGTCGTTGGCATGCAGCCTGGCGATCAGATTGTCCATCATCCGGGTGGAGACTTCCTCGAAAGTCAGTCCGCCACCGAGCTTTTCGAGCATGTATGCGGTCGCCGGAACCACCGGGACACCGAGCAGCGCGGCGTGATCCGCTTCGGTCCATCCGACGCCGTAATGCTCGAAAGTCTCCGCCTCGGCGGCATGCCAGTGCTCGTCGGTGTCGACGAGGGTTCCGTCCATGTCAAACAGCACTGCCTGGATTCCCACGCCGGTACAGTAGCGACCTGCCGGAGTTCCCGCCCGCGAAGTGCATCGGTGATCGTCGGCCGCCCGAGCTGTTCACCAGCCGTTGGCTGAGAATTTGTCATCTCGGCAAGCCCGGTGACGCCCGGGTGTCTACCGTCCTCTCATTGACACCCATGACGGAAATGTCATTGACACCAACAGGAGTGCGATGTTCGAGACGCTCGACACCCCGCAACTGACCCGGCTCCGCCGCAAGATCACGTTGCTGTCCGGTGCCGGCACCTTTCTGGACGGGTTCGACCTGGTGATCATCGCGGTCGCCCTACCGGTGCTCAAGGACTACTTCCCGGGGATGGGCGCGGGCACCATCGCGCTGATCTCGGCGGCGGCCATCGCGGGCGCCCTGATCGGGGCTACCTGGGGCGGGCGGCTCACCGACCAGTACGGCCGCAAAGCGATGTACCTGCTGGACCTGATCTGTTTCGTCGTGTTCGCACTCGCCGCGGCGCTGTCCTGGAATCCGTTGTCGCTGATCGTCTTCCGCTTCCTGCTCGGGCTGGGAATCGGCGCCGACTACCCGATCTCGGCAACGCTGGTGGCGGAGTTCAGCTCGTCGAAGGGCCGCGGCGCACACAGCGGCAGCCTGGGCGCGATGTGGTTTGTCGGCGCGCTGGCCGCCTATGTGACCGGGATCCTGCTGGAGCCGTTGGGCCCCAACTCGTGGCGGTACATGTTCCTGGTGGGTGCGGTCCTGGCGGTGATCGTGCTGATCGCCCGCCGGACGCTGCCGGAGTCGCCGCGCTGGCTGGCCTCGGTCGGCCGGGAGGACGATGCCCAGAAGATCATGCGGAAACTCACCGGGCACGACGTCGAGATCCCGGCGGGCCGGATCACCAAGCAGCCGATCGGTGCGCTGTTCGGTGCCAAATACCGCCGGATCACCATTTTCGTCACCGGCTTTTGGACCTGCTACGCCATCGCCTACTACGGCATCACGATCTACACCCCGACCATCCTGGACGAGTTCAACAAGCACGGTTCGCGCACCGTCGCCTACCTGGGTGCGGGCGTGGTCGCGCTGGTCGGCCTGATCGGTGCCATCATCGGCCTCAACCTGGCCGACCGGTGGGGCCGCCGCCCGCTGATCATCACCTCGTTCGCCGGGCTGACGGTGGCGCTGCTGATCCTGACTCTGACGCCGACCCCCGGACTGAGTTTCCTGGTCGCCCTGTTCAGCGTCGCCGTGCTGTTCGCCAACATGGGCGGCGGCATCCTGAACTTCGTCTACCCCACCGAGCTGTACCCCACCGGTGTGCGCGCTACCGGAATGGGCTTTGCCACCAGCGTCAGCCGGATCGGTTCGCTGCTGGGAGTGCTGGTGTTCCCCGGCATGATCGCCGCGTGGGGCCAGCAAGTGGCCCTCGGATTCTTCTTCCTCGTCGCGCTCATCGCCCTGATCATCTGCCTGGTGATGGCCCCGGAGACCAAGGGCAAGAGCCTGGAAACCCTGGCCCGGGAAGGCGACTACGAAGGGGAGTTGGCCCACCCATGAGCTATCCGGGCGCACTCTGGCTGGGCATGTGGTGTGCCGGCGAACGCAAAGCCGAAGCCGACTTCGCCGCGGTGCGCGACTGCGGCGTCATCGACGGGGTGGAGATCTGGACCGAACACCCCGACGCGCTCTGGGAAGTGCAGACCGCCGCCGCCCACGGCCTGCAGGTGGGCATCCACCTGCCGTTCCACGACCTCAACCCGGTCTCCGACGACGCCGTGGTGGCCGCCCGCGCGCTGGAACGCAACCGCGAGTGGCTGCACCACCTCAGCGACCACGGCGGGGTGCACGCCGTGCTGCACGGCGGTTATGCCGCCAGCGCCGTCTACCGCGACTCCGCGTTGGGCCGCCTGGTCGACGTCGCATCGACCCTGCACACCGAGGCGGCCGAACTGGGCATCGAGCTGCTGTTGGAAAACCTGATCCCGGACAAGCTGGGCTTCACCCACATCATGGCCTCGAACCTGCCGGAGTGGCGGCAGCTGGTCGACGAAATCGGTTGCGGTGCAGTCCTGGACACCGGGCACTCCGCCGCCAGCGGAATCGCGCTGGCCGAAGTGTTCGACGCTTTCGGGTCGCGGGTGCGAGCCATCCATCTGTCCGACAACGACGAGCGGTCCGATCTGCATCTGCTGCCCGGCGATGGCCACAACGTCACCGCCGGCCTGGCCGACATCCTCACCGCCCACGACTACACCGGGGTGGTCACC
>CAYPTG010000030.1:0-12951 GCA_964413455.1 uncultured Mycobacterium sp.
TTGACGAACTTGCCCCAGTTGCCGAAGAACTGCTTGGCGATGGTGCCGACGTCCGGCAGTTCCGAGAGATAGGTGTATTGGTTGAGCAGAATACTGGTGAAAACCGGGAACGGATACGACCACCAGGTTTGATGCAGGTCTTCTGCATTCGTCCATGCGGTCTTGAAAGCATCGACCCAGGGGGTGATCGGGTCGATGGACGCGGCGAGGTTCACGGCCAGGGTGCTGGCGACCTTCTCCGGCGCCAGGGCCAGCTGGTTGGGGATGGGCTGAACCGGTGCGAGGGCGATGGCGCCGGCGCCGACGGCGGCTACCCCGGCGGTGAGGTACGAGCGAGCTGTGATGTTCATGGTTCAGGTTCCCTTCCTGTGATTCACCTGACAGCAGGTGAACCTACATTAGAAAAACCTGAACGCCGATAGTTTGGGCAAATTGATGAAAATTAGTTTCCTCGGCAGGCTTAGACCTGCGGGTTTGGCCGCAGCCGGGTGCCGTCGTCCAAGCCGTCGAGGGCGGCCATCTCGTCGTCGGTGAGTTCGAAGCCGAACACGTCGAGGTTCTCGACCAGTTGCGCCGGATCGGTGGCCTGCGAGACCACCGCGTTGCCGAGCTGGATGCTCCACCGGATAAGCACTTGGGCCGGCGACTTACCGTGTGCTGCAGCAACTTTCGCGACCGATGGATTCTCCAGCAGGGTGTCGTTGGCGAGCGGACAGCAGGCCTGCGTGACAATCGAGCGGTCGGCGTGCTCGCGGCGCAACTCGGCCTGAATGAGCAGCGGATGCAGCTCGATCTGGTTGACGACGGGGGTGACGAAAGACAGGTCGATGATGTTCGACAGATGCTCGGGGCCGAAGTTGCTGACCCCGATGGAGCGGGTGTCGCCGACCGCCTGAGACTTCATCACCCCGCCCCAAGCGTCGATGTATTTGCCGTTCTCCTCGGCCGGCCAGTCGATGAGATAAAGGTCGACGTAATCCAGGCCCAGCCGGGCCAGGCTGGCCTTGCAGGCGTCCTGGGAGGACTGGAACCCCTGGTCGGCGGTGGCCAGCTTGGTGGTGATGTACAGCTCCTCGCGGGGAATCCCGGAGCCGGCGATCACCTGCCCGACGGCCTCTTCGTTACCGTCGGCCGGCGCGGTGTCGATCAGCCGGTAGCCGGCGTCCAGCGCGGCTTTGAGGACATCCTGCGCCTGCTCCGACGGCAGTCCGGAGACGCTCACCCCGAGCGCGGGAATGGTGTGACCGTCGTTGAGCGTGACGGTGGGGATCGCGGCCGTCGGTGTCATGTCGCCTGCCTGTGCATTTGAGGGTTCCGGATGACCGGATTCGGCTGACGATAGTACGACGTACGCTGCGGCTTATGACAACCGTCAAGGATCGGGCTGTGGCTATTGGCAACCGGGTGGGCGTCAAACTGATTCCGCGGCTGCCCAACGCCGCCAAACGGCTGCTGGCCGGCGGCCGGACGATCCGCCTTGACGGCAACACCCTGGACCCCGCTATCCAGCTGCTGCTGGCCACCCAGCGGGCCGCCGGCGTCACCAGCCTGGTCGTGGCCGGCGACGCCCAGGCCACCAGGGCCGCGAGCCGGGCCCAGTCCAAAATCCTGAACCAACGCGATGTGCGAGTGGCCGAAACCAGGACACTGTCGATCCCCGGCCCGGCCGGCGATATCCCGGCCAAGCACTACCGGCCGGCCGGCGGCGCCGGGCCGGTCCCACTGCTGGTCTTCTACCACGGCGGCGGGTTCGTCTTCGGCGACCTGCACACCCACGACGCCGCCTGCCGGTTGATCGCCCGGGACGCAGGGGTGCAGGTGCTGGCCGTCGACTACCGGCTGGCTCCTGAGCATCCGGCGCCGGCCGCCGTGGACGACGCCTACGCCGCCTACCGATGGGCCCGCGAACACGCCGGCGAACTCGGCGCCGATCCGCGCCGGGTCGCGGTCGGCGGGGACAGCGCCGGCGGTTGCCTGGCCGCCGTCGTCACCCGGCTGGCCCGCGACAACGGTGACCCGCTGCCGTCGCTGCAATGGCTCATCTACCCGGTCACCGACGTCGCCGGACAGACCCGGTCGCGCACCCTGCTGGGTGACGGGTTCCTACTGACCAAGCGCGATATCGACTGGTTCGAGAGCAGCTATCTGGCCGGCTCCGAGCTGGACGTCACCGACCCGCGGGTGTCCCCGGCGCTGGCCGACGACCTGTCCGGACTGTCACCGGCGCTGGTGATCACCGCCGGATTCGACCCGCTGCGCGACGAGGGGGAGCAGTACGCCGTCAAACTCCGGGACGCCGGAGTGGTCGTCGACCATCGCCGGATGCCCGGCATGATCCACGCCTTCCTCAATCTCAACGCGCTGGGCGGCGGGGTGGCCACCGCCAATGCCGAGATGATCTCCGCACTACGGGCGCACCTGGCGCGCGATTAGCTGGCCGGTACTCTGGAAGCGCCCCGCGACACCCACGACAGCAGAGGACCAGCCGACCCGTGGCCACCAACAAGAAAAGCTCGCCCCGCTACGACCTGAACGCCCAGGACCGCCGGCGTGACCTGTTAGTGAAGCTGGGCCTGACCGCGCTGGTGGTGCTCTTCGCCGTCGGCCTGGTGCTCTACATCGTGATGGGGCACGACAAGAAGGCGGCGGCCGGCGACATCAAGGCGGTCCGGGTGAGCTCGGCGGCCCTGATCAAGAAAAAGGACAGCGACGAGCCCAAGGCCGTGCTGTCGATCTACGAGGACTTCCAGTGCCCGCACTGCAAGGAGTTCGAAGAGACCTTCGGGCCGACGATCTCCAAGCTGGTCAAGAGTGGCGCGATCGCGGTGGACTACAACATGGTGTCGATCCTGGACAAGTTCAGCGGCGGCTATTCGTCTCGTGCCGCCAACGCCGCCTACTGCGTCGCGGATGAGAGCACGGACGACACCAAGCGGGATGCCTTCCTGCGGTTCCACTCCGCGCTGTTCTCCCAGCAGCCCGAGGAAGGCTCCGGCAAGGGCCCGGACAACGCCGCGCTGATCGAGACCGCCCGGCAGGCCGGCGTCACCGGCGGCGTTGCCGAGTGCGTCAACCGGGGCAAGTACGTGGACATGAGCAAGGGCCTGGGCGCGGCGTCCAACATCACCTCCACCCCGACGCTGCGGCTCAACGGCCAGGACATCAGCCCGGCCAACCCTGATGAGCTGACCGCCAAGGTGGTGGGCGTCGTCGGACCGATCCCGGCGCTAAAGCCGAAGCCTTCCGGTGCCCCGGCGCCGGCGCCGGCCGGCTGAGCCGGTGAGCCTCACCCATTCGTCCGACCGGGCTGCGGTGGATTCGGTGGAGACCGGCTCGGCGGCGGCCGACGCGGTGGACACCGGCGTGCGGGTGGGTCGGCTGCGTGCGTGGTGGATTCTGATCGCCGGAGTTCTCGGCGTGCTGGCGTCCTCGGATCTTCTGGTCGAGAAGATCGAGATGCTGAAGAACCCGCAGTATGTGCCGAGTTGCAGCATCAACCCGATCGTCGCGTGCGGGTCGGTCATCAACACCCCGCAGGCATCGGTATTCGGGCCGCCCAACCCGCTGCTCGGGGTGATCGGTTTTACCGTCGTGCTGGTCAGCGGCGTGCTCGCGGTGACCCGAGTGCGGCTGCCGCGCTGGTACTGGATCGGCCTGATGATCGGTGTCGGGCTGGCCGCGGTATTCGTGCACTGGCTGATCTACCAAACGCTGTACGAGATCGGCGCGCTGTGCCCGTACTGCATGGTGGTGTGGTCGGTGACCATCCCGCTGTTCGTGGTGGCCGCCTCGATCGCGCTGCGACCGCTGGCCGACAACCGGGTGTGGCGGGCGCTGTACCAGTGGCGCTGGCCGCTGGTGGCGCTGTGGTTCACCGCGGTGATCCTGCAGATCCTGGTCCGCTTCTGGGACTACTGGTCCACGCTGATCTAGCGCCGTGACCGGATCGATCTAGCGCCGTGACCCGCATCGTCGCCGGCGCGGCGGGCGGCCGCCGGCTCAGCGTGCCGTCGTCGGCGCGACCGACCACCGACCGGGTGCGGGAGGCGCTGTTCAACGTGCTGGCCGCCCGGGTCGACTTCGACGGGCTGCGGGTGCTCGACCTCTATGCCGGCTCCGGGGCGCTGGGACTGGAGGCGCTGTCGCGCGGGGCGGCCTCGGTGCTGCTGGTCGAGGCCGACCGGCGCGCCGCCGAGGTGCTCGCCCGCAATATCGCCGCTGTCGGATTGCCGGGCGCCACGGTGCGCCGCGGCGCGGTTGCCGCGGTGCTGGGCGCCGGAGCGCCGGCGCCGGTGGACCTGGTGCTGGCCGACCCGCCCTACGAGGTGAGCGTCGATCAGCTGGGTGAAGTGCTGGCGAGCCTGTCAGCCGGCGGCTGGGTGGGCCCCGGTGCGGTCGTGGTGGTGGAGCGGGCCGCCTCAGGGCCGGTGCTGAGCTGGCCGGCCGGTTGGGACGTCTGGCCGGTGCGGCGCTACGGCGACACCCGGTTGGAATCCGCCGAGGTGTCTGATTCCTGATTCACCGCGGCTGCTAGCGTCCGCAGCATGAGTGGCGCGGTGTGCCCGGGATCCTTCGACCCTGTGACACTGGGGCATGTCGACGTCTTCGAGCGGGCTGCGGCGCAGTTCGACGAGGTGATCGTCGCGGTGCTGGTCAACCCGAAGAAGTCCGGCATGTTCGCCGTCGACGAGCGCATCGCGATGATCGAAGAGGCCACCGGCCACCTGTCCAATCTGCGCGTGGAGTCCGGCCAGGGTCTGGTGGTGGACTTCGCGAAAGCCCGCGGGCTGACCGCGATCGTCAAAGGGCTGCGCACCGGAACCGATTTCGAGTACGAGCTGCAGATGGCCCAGATGAACAAGCACATCGCCGGGGTGGACACCTTCTTCGTGGCCACCACTCCGCGGTACTCGTTCGTCTCCTCGTCGCTGGCCAAAGAGGTCGCCCAGCTCGGCGGCGACGTCTCGGAGCTGCTGCCGGAATCGGTGAACCGGCGGCTGCAAGCCAAGCTCGGTCGCGGCTAGGCCGAATTGCCGGATTCCTCAGCGGCTCGCTGCGCTGCGCTGCGTCGTCATCCGGCTGAGCAATCTCCCGCAACAGCGGGAATTGCGACACACCGCGCCGCCAGCACAGTCACAGGCGTAACACCAGGCACACTGGTCACTATCAACGTGCGAGCTGGAGGGTGGCCCCGTGTACCGAGTGTTTGAGGCGCTGGACGAGCTGAGCGCCATCGTCGAAGAAGCCCGCGGTGTGCCGATGACGGCCGGCTGCGTGGTTCCCCGCGGTGACGTCCTGGAGCTGGTGGACGACATCAAGGACGCCATCCCCGGCGAACTGGACGACGCCCAGGACGTGCTGGACGCCCGCGACACCATGCTGCGCGAGGCTCAGGAGCATGCCGACAGCACGGTGTCGGGCGCGAACGCCGAAGCCGATTCGGTGCTCGGGCATGCCCGAGCCGAGGCCGACCGGCTGCTGGCCGACGCCAAATCGCAGGCGGACCGGATGGTCGCCGAGGCCCGGGCGCACAGCGAGCACATGGTCAACGAGGCACGCGAAGAAGCGGCCCGGTTGTCGGCGGCGGCCAAGCGCGACTATGAGGCCGCCACCAGCCGAGCCAAGGCCGAGGCCGACCGCCTGGTGGAGAACGGCAATATCTCGTATGAGAACGCCGTGCAGGAAGGCATCAAGGAGCAGCAGCGACTGGTCTCGTCAACCGAGGTCGTCCAATCGGCCAACGCCGAGGCCACCCGGCTGGTCGACGCCGCGCATGCCGAGGCCGACCGGCTGCGCGGTGAGTGCGACGTCTACGTCGACAACAAGCTGGCCCAGTTCGAGGAATACCTCAACGGGACCATCCGTTCGGTCAGCCGTGGCCGCCATCAGCTGCGCACCGCCGCTGGTACACACGACTATGTCCAACACTGAGTTGTCCAGGTAGCGAATCCGGTACTTCTGGGCGCTGACTGTCACGGAATCCGTTCGCTACGGCCGTATGTGCCACTAAATCCGTCTTGCTCGGGCGGCGTCGTAGTATCACCGTTATGGCGACCACCCCGCACGCGGCCCCCCGGCCCGACCCGCGGTCGCCACTGGTGTTCGACGTATCCCGGCTGGGTCGTCGCCCCGGCGCCATGCAGCAGGTGAGTCAGAGCGTTCCCAGCCCGTCGCGAATCGGGCTTGATCTCATCGCCATTGAGCCCGGCGCACCGCTGGAGCTGGATCTTCGGCTGGAGTCTGTCTCCGAGGGCGTCCTGGTCACCGGGACCGTCGCCGGCCCGACCGTCGGGGAGTGTTCCCGCTGCCTCGGACCGGTGACCGGTGAGGTCGAGATCGCCCTCACCGAGCTGTTCGCCTACCCAGACAGCATCACCGAATCCACCACCGAGTCCGACGAGGTGGGCCATGTCGTCGACCACACCATCGATCTGGAACAGCCGATCGTCGACGCCGTCGGCCTAGCCCTGCCGTTCGCCCCGATGTGCACCCAGGACTGCCCCGGGCTGTGCCCGCAGTGCGGTGTGGCGCTGGCCGGCGCCGAGCCCGGCCATCAACACGACCAGATCGACCCGCGCTGGTCCAAACTGGCCGGGCTGCTGCCCGCCGACAGCGGCACCGGGGACCCGTCGTGACCCGGCGCAATCTGATCTCCGCGCTCGGCGTCGACCTGCCCGACGAGCTGCTGACGCTGGCGCTGACGCACCGCAGCTACGCCTACGAGAACGGCGGCTTGCCGACCAACGAGCGGTTGGAACTGCTCGGCGACGCGGTACTGGGCCTGGTGATTGTGGAGGAACTGTTCCGGCGGCACCCGGACAACTCCGAAGGCGATCTGGCCAAGCTGCGCAACAGCATCGTCAACAGTCAGGCGCTGGCCGGGGTGGCGAGTGGCCTGACCGACGCCGAGGACGGGCTTGGGCAGTACCTGCTCCTGGGTCGTGGCGAGGTCAACACCGGGGGGCCTTCCAAACCCAGCATCCTGGCCGACACGTTGGAGTCGCTGATCGGCGCGGTCTACCTGCAGCACGGCCTCGACGGCGCGCGTGGTCTGATCCTGCGGCTGTTCGACGACCTGCTGGACACCGCGCCGACGCTGGGCGCAGCCCTGGAGTGGAAATCCAGCCTGCAAGAGTTGACCGCCGCGCGCGGTCTGGGTGTTCCGCGTTACGAGGTCACCTCCGAGGGCCCCGATCACGACCGTCGTTTCACCGCAGTGGTTTTCGTCGGTCGCGAGCCCTACGGCAGCGGAACCGGCCGGTCCAAGAAGGCCGCCGAAACCGATGCCGCCGCGCAGGCGTGGACGGCGCTGGACGCCACGGAGTCGGTGGACGATGTGGATACCGAGCGCGCCCTGATCGAGGGGACCGGCGCCGCCGAGATGGATGCCTGAGCTACCCGAGGTCGAGGTGGTTCGGCGCGGCCTGGACGCGCATCTCGTGGGCCGGTCCATCGCCTCGGTGCGGGTGCTCCATCCCCGGGCGGTGCGTCGACACGAAGCGGGGGCGGCGGACCTGACCGCCCGGTTGGCCGGTGCCCGGATCTCCGGGACCGATCGGCGGGGAAAATACTTGTGGCTCAGAGTGATTGGTGCTGACCGCGATGTGATTGACGCTGACCGCGAGGCCGCCGAGTCGGCGCTGGTGGTGCACCTCGGGATGAGCGGGCAGATGCTGCTCGGCGGCATCGGTCACAGCGACCACCTGCGGATCGCCGCGCAGCTCGACGACGGTACCGCGCTGAGCTTCGTCGACCAGCGGACCTTCGGTGGCTGGCAGCTGGCCGATCTGGTCAGCATTGATGACAGTCTGTTGCCGGTCCCGGTGGCCCACATCGCCCGCGACCCGCTTGACCCGCGTTTTGATCGTGACGCGGTGGTAAAAGTCTTGCGGCGCAAGAACTCCGAGATCAAACGTCTGTTGCTGGACCAGACCGTGGTGTCCGGGATCGGCAATATCTACGCCGACGAGGCGCTGTGGCAGGCCGGGGTGCACGGCGCCCGGGTCGCCGCCAAGCTCACCGGCCGTCAGCTGACCCAGGTGCTCGACGCCGCGGCGCAGGTGATGTGTGCGGCGCTGGATCAGGGCGGCACGTCGTTCGACTCGCTGTACGTCAACGTCAACGGGCAGTCCGGCTACTTCGAGCGCTCGCTGAACGTCTACGGCCGACAGGATCGGGCCTGCCGGCGTTGCGGCGCGGTGATCCGTCGGGAGAAGTTCATGAACCGCTCGTCGTTCTCCTGCCCGGCCTGCCAGCCCCGGCCGCGGCGGTAGTCTCTGGCCGAGATCGACGTATTGGCGGGATCGTCTCGTGGTTTCCCGCCCATACGTGCATTTGGGCGAAATGAGGGCATGTCATGACCGAACTGTGGGTGGAACGCACCGGAATCCGTCGCTACACCGGGCGCAGCAGCCGGGGGGCGCAGGTGCTGATCGGCTCGGAGACCGACGACGGCGTATTCACCCCCGGTGAGCTGCTCAAGATCGCGCTGGCCGGGTGCAGCGGGCTGAGCGCCGACCAGCCGTTGCGCCGCCGCCTCGGTGACGACTTCGCGGCCACGATCCGGGTGTCCGGTCCCAACGACAAGTCCCAGGAGCGCTACCCGCACCTACGGGAGACCCTGGAGATCGACCTGTCCGGGCTCTCCGATGAGGACAAGGCGCGGCTGCTGGTGATCGTGGACCGGGCCATCGATCAGGTGTGCACCGTTGGGCGCACCCTGAAAGCCGGCACCGAAATCACCTTCGAGGTCTCCGACGAGCCACCCGGCACCGGGTTGGCCAGTGACTGACGACGCCCGGCTGACCGCCTGGGTGCACGGCTATGTCCAGGGTGTGGGTTTTCGCTGGTGGACGCGCTCGCGGGCACTGGAGCTGGGGCTGACCGGGTACGCCGCCAACCAGCGTGACGGCCGGGTGCTGGTGGTCGCCCAAGGCCCGCGACCGGCCTGCGAGCAACTGCTGGCGCTGCTGCGTGGCCAGGCCACCCCCGGCGCGGTGGAAACCGTCGTCGCCGATCTTGCTGAGGCCGGGGAGCCGATGTCGGGGTTCGTCGAGCGCTAACGGGCAGACGCCGCACCGGACGCCGGTAGGCTCGCACGTCGTGTACCTGAAGAGTCTGACGCTGAAGGGCTTCAAGTCCTTCGCCTCGGCGACGACTCTGCGCTTCGAACCGGGCATCACCTGCGTCGTCGGCCCCAACGGCTCCGGCAAATCCAACGTGGTCGACGCGCTGACCTGGGTGATGGGCGAGCAGGGAGCCAAGACCCTGCGCGGCGGCAAGATGGAGGACGTCATCTTCGCCGGCACCTCCAGCCGCGCCCCGCTGGGCCGTGCCGAGGTCACTCTGACCATCGACAACTCCGACAACGCGCTGCCGATCGACTACTCCGAGGTGTCCATCACCCGCCGGATGTTCCGTGATGGCGCCGGTGAATACGAGATCAACGGCAACAGCTGCCGGCTGCTGGACATCCAGGAACTGCTCAGCGACTCCGGCATCGGCCGGGAAATGCACGTCATCGTCGGCCAAGGCCGGCTCTCTCAGATTCTGGAATCCCGCCCCGAGGACCGCCGCGCGTTCATCGAGGAAGCCGCCGGCGTGCTCAAACACCGCAAGCGCAAGGAAAAAGCGCTGCGCAAGCTGGACGCCACCTCGGCCAACCTGGCCCGGCTGACCGACCTCACCACCGAACTGCGCCGCCAGCTCAAACCGTTGGGCCGGCAGGCCGAGATGGCCCGGCGCGCCCAGACCATCCAAGCCGACCTGCGAGATGCCCGGCTGCGGCTGGCCGCCGACGACCTGGTCACCCGGCGGGCCGAGTTCGCCGGCGCCGATGACATCGAGACCACCCTGCGCCGCGAGCACGACCAGGCCGCCGCCCGGCTGGAGGAGGCATCGGCGCAGTTGGCGGTGCACGAGGCCGCGGTCGCGACGCTGTCGCAGCGTGCCGATGCCGCACAGCAGACCTGGTTTCGGCTCTCCGCGCTGGCCGAGCGGGTCAGTGCCACGGTGCGCATCGCCAGCGACCGGGCCCAGCACCTTGACGCCGAGCCGGCCACCGGCACCGGCCCCGACCCCGACGCGTTGGAAGAGCAGGCCGCCGAGGTCGCCGAAGAAGAACGCCGGCTGCTGACCGAACTCGACGAGGCCCGCGCCCGGCTCAATGTGGCACGTGCTGAGCTGTCCGAAAAGGAAAGTGCGGCAACCGAAGCCGAACGAGCCCATCTGGCCGCGGTGCGGGCCGAAGCCGACCGCCGAGAAGGCTTGGCCCGGTTGGCCGGGCAGGTCGAGACCGGCCGGGCCCGAGTCGAGTCGATCGATGACTCGGTCGCCCGGCTATCGGCGGGCATCGAAGAGGCCGTCGCGCGCGCCGAGCAGGCCAAGGCCGAATACGAGACCGTCGAAAGCCGGGTCGCCGGGCTGGCGCAGGGTGAGGTCGGTCTTGACGAGCATCATGACCGCAGCGTCGCCGCGCTGGCCCTCGCCGACGAGCGGGTGGCCGAATTGCAGACCGCTGAGCGGGCCGCCGAGCGGGAAGTCGCTTCGCTGCAGGCCCGCATCGACGCCCTGGCGGTCGGCCTGGAACGCAAAGACGGCGCCGCCTGGCTCGTCGAAAACCGGAGTGACACAGGGCTTCTGGGCACCGTCGCCAAGCTGGTGCGGGTGCACCCGGGCTATGAGACCCCGCTGGCGGCGGTGCTGGGCAGTGCCGCCGACGCCGTCGCCGCCGACGGCTTCGGATCGGCCCGCTCGGCGGTGCAAGCGCTCAAGGACGCCGACGGCGGACGCGCCGCGATCGTGCTGGCCGACTGGGCCGCCGACGCGCGCCCACAACACGCACCGCTGCCCGACGGCGCCCGCTGGGCCATCGAGTTGATCGACGCGCCGGCCCGACTGCAGGGCGCGATGACCGCGATGCTCTCCGACGTCGCGGTGGTCGACGACCTGCCCGCGGCGCTGGACCTGGTGGCGGATCGCCCGGAGCTGCGCGCCGTCACCCGCGACGGTGACCTGGTAGGTGCCGGCTGGGTGGATGGCGGCTCGGACCGCAAACCCAGCACCTTGGAGATTGCCGGGGCGATCGAGACCGCACGCACCGAACTGGCCGCCGCCGAAACTCAGGTGGCCGAACTGATCGCCGCGCTGGCCGGCGCCAAGGCCGAGCAGGCCAACCGGCAGGACGCCACCGAACAAGCGCTGGCCGCGCTCAACGAGTCCGACGCCGCCATCTCGGCGATCTACGAACAGCTCGGCCGGCTCGGACAGGACGTCCGGGCCGCCGAGGAGGAATGGCACCGGCTGGAAACCCAGCGCGACGAGCTGGAAGCCGGCCGCACCCAGACCATCGAGGAACTGGCTCAACTGGAAGCCCGGCTGCGCACCGCCGAGGAAGCCCAAGCCGTCGTCGAGACCTCCCCGGGTGAACGCCAGCAGATCCAGGCCGCCGCCGAGGCCGCCCGGGCCACCGAGGTGGAGGCCCGGCTGGTGGTGCGCACCGCCGAGGAGCGCGCCAATGCCGTTCGCGGAAAAGCGGATTCGCTGCGCCGGGCCGCCGCCGCCGAACGGGAGTCTCGGTTGCGTGCCCAGCGGGCCAGGGCCGCCCGTCAGCACGCCGCCGAGGTGGCCGCCGTCGTCGCCGAGAGCGGCCGTCGACTGGCCGAGCGGCTCAGCGGAGTCGTCGTCGCGGTGTCGGCCACCCGCGACCGGCTGGCTGCCCAACGTCACCAGCGGGGGGTGGCGCTGGCCGCGGCCCGCGAGCAGACCGGCGCGCTGAGCACCCGCATCGCCGAGCTCACCGACTCGCTGCACCGCGACGAGGTCGCCAAGACCCAGGCCGCGATGCGCATCGAACAGCTCGAAGAGACCGTCCTCGAACAGTTCGGCATTGCCGGGGATGACCTGATCGCCGAATACGGGCCGCAGGTGACGCTGCCGCCCTCTGAGCTGGAGATGGCCGAATACGAGCAGGCCAAAGAACGCGGCGAACTGGTCGTTGCCCCGGCGCCACTGCCGTTCGATCGGGTCAGCCAGGAACGCCGCGCCAAACGCGCCGAGCGCGAGCTGGCCGAGCTGGGCCGGGTCAACCCGCTGGCGCTCGAAGAGTTCGCCGCGCTGGAGGAGCGCTACAACTTCCTGTCCACCCAGCTCGAAGACGTCAAGGCCGCCCGCAAGGACCTGCTCGACGTGATCTCCGGCGTCGACGACCGCATCCTGCAGGTGTTCTCCGAGGCCTACACCGACGTGGAGCGCGAGTTCACCCAGGTGTTCGCCGCGCTGTTTCCCGGTGGCGAGGGCCGGTTGCTGCTCACCGACCCCAGCGACATGCTGACCACCGGTGTGGAGGTGGAGGCCCGCCCGCCCGGCAAGAAGGTCAAGCGGCTTTCGCTGCTTTCCGGTGGAGAGAAGTCGCTGACCGCGGTGGCCATGCTGGTGGCGATCTTCCGGGCCCGGCCCTCGCCGTTCTACGTGATGGACGAGGTCGAGGCGGCGCTGGACGACGTCAACCTGCGCCGGCTGATCGGGTTGTTCGAGCAGCTGCGCTCCCAGTCCCAGCTGATCGTCATCACCCACCAGAAGCCGACGATGGAGATCGCCGACGCGCTGTACGGGGTGTCCATGCAGGGCGACGGGATCACCACGGTGATCTCCCAGCGGATGCGGGGGCAGGCGCTGGTCGCCGGAACCTGAGCCGCGGAGCGGCCATCCCTGGAACAATGACACGGTGTCCCAGGGTCTCTGGATCGCCATCGCGGTCGTCGCCGTCCTCGTCCTGCTCGCCTTGGTCGTCGGATCGGTGCTTTACCGGCGCCGCCAGGTCAGCCTGCGCCCCGCCACACCGGAAACCACGTCCCTGGAGACGCCGGGAACCACGCCCATCGAGGCGCCCAAACCGGTGGACCGCTCCGGCGGCTACACCGCCACCTCCGGCATCTCGTTCAGCCAGGCCCC
>CAYPTG010000031.1:0-12428 GCA_964413455.1 uncultured Mycobacterium sp.
CGGCCGTCGGTGCCGATCAGATGCTCGCGCCAGCCTCGTTCGATGCGCGGCGGGTGGTCGTAGTAGTGCTCCTGGACCTCGGCGAAGGAGCCCGAGCGTCGTGTCCGAAGCGCAGCACTGTCGTCGGTGAATCCGGGACTTGGCGGATGTCCAAGCAGCAACCCGGGGTCGCTGACCTGCGCCAGCCAGCCCGCCGCGTACTCCGGCCGGATGAACTCCGGTACCGCGCCGGTTCCACCGGGCCTGCGTAGTTGTATCCACACCGGCCCGTCGATGCTGGCCAGCGCCGCGCCGGTCGCCACGCGGTGCCCGGTGACATCGGTGGGATGGAGCGCCCCGCGTAGCTCGAGGGCGCCGGTATCCCCGGTCAGCACCAGAACGCCGCTGTCCCCGCCGGCGACCACGCCCGGCCATGGGGCGCGCAGGGTCAGCGGCGTCGACGGCCATAGCTGCACCCCGGTGGCCACCGTCGCCGGCGAGGTCTCACTCAGCGTCGCCGACCGGGTGAGCCGAGCCTGGCCGAAGTCGCTGACCACCGCCGCAGCACCGGTGTCCAACGCCGCTCGCGCGAGCCGCTCCTCGCAGTCCGGTTCCAGCCATGCCCCGCGGTCCATGGCGTCGGCCTCCACCGACAGGTCGAGACGCGCAATGTCTGCGGGGTTCAGCCCGACGATGGGTTCCCCGGTGATGTGGGCAGCCAGGTGTGCGAGCCCCAGTGCGTGGCGGATCTGGGCGGTCATCACCTCGATGGGAATCTCGGTGGCGCGCTGGAAGATCCGCCACTCGCGGGCCAGAGCCGAACTGGCGTACTCGTTGTCGGCGTCGATAGAGGATTGATGGACTCCGCTGACCACCAGCACGGCGGCCCGCAACACCACTAGCGGCCACAGCGCCTCGACCTCGGCGGTTCCGAGTGGGCGTACCGCGTGGAAGGCCTGAATCGCCGCCATCGTGGTGGCCGGTTCGGCGCCGTCGTGGCGCAGCAGGGTGGCGACCGTGACGGCAAGCTCGGCCACGGTCCAGGACCGAATCAGGTCACCGAAGTCGATCAGCCCATCCGGCAGGCCGGCACCGTTGCACGCCACGTTGTCGCCGGTGATGTCGCCGTGGATCACCTGTACCGGGAGGTCCTCGGTGAGTCCTGCGATCACGGTCCAGGCAGCGGCAGCGGCGGATTCGACGGCCGCCCGGCGGCCCGGGTCGGTGATATGACCGGCCAGAACCTCGACCGTTCGCATGCCGTACCGAAGGTCCCACTGCAGCACGCGGTCGACGCCCGGGTGGTCAAACGTGGCCAGCGCGCGGACCGCCCGGCCGGCAATATCACCCAGCGCAGCGACCTGAGCGGGGCGTACGTAGATATCCCTACCCAAGGTGCCGCCGGTTAGATAGCGGATGATTCGTGCAAACAGTGTTCCGCCGGAACCGATCTCGGCGATGGGCACCACGCCGGCCGGTGCGATATTGATCGCCGTGCGGATATCAGCGGCGCCGGCAATGAACGCTGCTGCGGCGTCCTGGGCCTCCAGTTCAACGAGGCTGAACGCTGGGTTGGCGATCTTGAGCACACCCAGTGGCGTCTGGCCGTCGCTGCTGAGCAGGAAGTTGGCGTCCTGCTGGCTGCCCAGTGGGAAGGCCTGGGTGGACAATCCAAAGTGCTCGGCCGCTATCTGAGCAGCTTGTTCTGCGGTGATCGCGGGGACCGGAAGCTCAGCCGCTTCGAAGAAGTTGAACGTCGGCATCGTTTCCTCCTCGGTAGTTTGGTCGGCATGCGGGCACTGATCATCGTCGACGTTCAGAACGATTTTTGCGAGGGCGGATCGCTGGCGGTAGCCGGCGGGGCAGCGGTGGCGCGGGCGGTCAATGCGCTGCTGGCCGGTGACCACGGCTACGACCATGTGGTGGCGACCAAGGATTACCACATCGACCCGGGCAGCCACTTTTCCGATCATCCTGACTTCGTCAACTCCTGGCCCCGGCACTGCGTGGCCGGCACCGCCGGCGCCGATTTCCATCCGGAGCTGGATCCGACGCCGATCGAGGCGGTGTTCCACAAGGGCGCCTACAGTGCGGCCTACAGCGGCTTCGAGGGTGACGCCGATGGCGAGACGCTCGCCGACTGGCTGACCGACCGCGGGGTCGACGAGGTCGACGTCGTCGGCATCGCCACCGACTACTGCGTGCTGGCCACCGCCCGGGACGCCGCCCGCGCCGGCTTCACCACCCGGGTGCTGACCGACCTGACCGCCGGGGTGTCACCGGACTCCACCGCCGCGGCGCTGGACCAAATGGCAAGCGCCGGAATCGATATCGAGCCGACGATGCCGGCGCAAAGCGCCGGGGGAGGAGCGAGACAATAGGGCTCAGTGTGTGACCTGACACTCAGTGCGGCTTGCGCAGCGTCTCCCAGTCGTGCTCGGACTCCAACTGGGCGATCAGGCTGCGGGTGCGGTCCTTGAGCAGCATCGTCATCCCCACCCCGATGAGAATCGCCAGCACCAGCGCGACCCAGGAGAACCGGGACAGCCATTTCTCGGCGGCCATGCCCAGGAAGTACACCACCGCGGTGGTGCCGCCGGCCCAACAGATCGCACCGGCCGCGTTGGCCGCCAGGAAGCGGGGATAGCGCATATGCAACGCACCGGCCAGCGGGCCGGCCAGGATGCGCAGCAGCGCGATGAATCGGCCGAAGAACACCGCCCCCACGCCCCAGCGGGCGAACAGCTGCTTGGCCAGCGCCACATGCCCGGTACCGAAATGCTTCGGGAAGCGCCGGCCCAGCCGCTCGAACAACGACATACCGAATCGCCGGCCGATCGCGTAGCCGATCGAGTCGCCGACGATCGCGCCGATGATCGCCGCCACCCCCACCCACACCGGGCTGATGTCGAGGTTATCCCGGGTGGACAGCAGCGCCGCGCTGACCAGAGCGATCTCCCCGGGTAGCGGGATGCCCAGGCTTTCCAGCCCGATGACGATGCCGACCGTCAGGTAGACCGCCAGCGGCGGAATGGATCCCAGGATTGCTTCGACGTTCACGAGGCCTGCTTCACAGAAGTATCGGGTAGCTGGGGCACATCAATTCGCTTGCGCCGGTATAGCGTTCCGGCGGCCAACAGGATCAGGCTGATCATCAGGATGGCGGTGGCCAGCACGTTGATCTGTGGTGGCACAGCGGCTTTGGTGGCGGCGTTGACGTAGAGCGGATAGGTGACCGTCGACCCGCTGACGAAATAGGTGATGATGAAGTCGTCCAGCGACAGCGCGAAGGACAGCATCGCCGCGGCCACCACACCGGGCACGATCAGCGGCAGCGTCACCGAGAAGAACGTCCGGACCGGGCTTGCCCCCAGGTCCAGCGAGGCGTCCTCCAGAGTCCAGTCGAAGCCGCGGATCCGGGCCCGCACCGTCATCGCGATAAAACTGATCTCGAAGGCGACATGCGCGATGACGATGGTCCAGAAGCCGGTGGGCCAGCCCATGCTGAGAAACAGCGTCAGCAGCGAGGCGCCCATCACCACCTCGGGTGAGGTAAGCGGCAGCACCATGAAGGTGTCCACCGCCTTGCTGCCCCGAAACCGTTGCCGCACCAGGGCAACCGCGACCAGGGTGCCCAGCACCAGGGCGATTGCCGTGGACAGTGCGGCCACTTCCAGACTCAGCCGCAGCGCCCTGGCCAGTTCCGGGTACTTGAACGGATGCAGCCAGTTCTCCAGCGTGAAGCCGCGCCAGGTGTAGTTGAACTTCCCGGCCGGCTTGTTGAACGAGAAGACGACGATCACCAGGATCGGCAGGAACAGAAACACCAACGTGACCGCCGCCGCCAGCCGCAGCGCGACGTCGCCCAGCCGGACGGTACCCATCACACGAGGTCCTCGGTGCCCAGCGCCCGGGTGTACAGCAGCACCCCGGCGACGATGAAGGCCATCAGCACGAAGCTCAGCGCGGCGGCCACCGGGTAGTCCTTGACCACCAGGAACTGCTTCTGGATGACGTTGCCGATCATGGTGGTCTTGGTGCTGCCCAGGTAGTCGGCGTTGATGAAATCGCCCACCGCCGGGATGAACACCAGCAGGCTGCCGGCCAGCACCCCGGGAGTGGCCAACGGCAGGATCACCTTGGCGAACATTTTGCGGTTGGTGGCATACAGGTCGCGGGAAGCCTCCAGCAGCCGCGGGTCGATCTTCTCCAGTGCCACGTAGAGCGGCAGGATCATGAAGATGATCCAGTTGTAGGTCAGCCCGCCGATTACCGCCCAGCTGGTCGACAGCAGTCGGCCCTCGCTGGGCAGCAGCCCCACCGAACCCAGCACGTCGACCACCCAGCCGTCGTCGGCCAGGATCGTCTTCCAGGCGATGGTGCGGATCAGAAACGTCACGAAGAACGGCAGGATGACCAGCCCGAGGAGCAGATTCTTGAACCGTCCGGCCTTGAACGCGATGACGTAGGCCAGCGGGAACGCCAGCAGCAGGCACAGCACGGTGGCCGCTGCCGCGTAGCCGAATGACCGCAGAATCTGGTCGCGGTACTCGCTGAGCGCCCGGCCGTAGTTGGCCCACTCCCAGGCGAAGGTCAGCTTGGGCAGATAGATCGAGCCGCCCATCGTCGACAGCGAGGTGCGCAGCAGCGAGACGAACGGCACCGCGTAGAACACGCCGAGGTAGGCCAGCGCGGGCAGGATCATCAGGTACGGCGCGATCCTGCTGCGCTGACGGCTACTGCTGGCTACCCCAGCCATTAGAGGGCCATCGGGTCATCCGCCGGTCACTGAGGCGTAGGCCTTGTTGAATTCCTGGGTCTGCTCGTCGGTCAGCGCGGCCCAGCTCTTGAGCTGGTCCAGCGTCTTCTTCGGCGGGTTGATCAGCGGGTTGCTCGCCAGCTCGGGATCGACCTTGTTCAACGCGTCGGTCATGTCGCTGAGCACCGGCACGAAGCGGGTGGCGGCGATCAGCTTGGCGTAGTTGGCCCGGTCGTAGATGTAGTTGATCCACTCCTCGGCGGCCTTCTGGTTCTGTGTCGTGTAGGGGATCACCATGGTGTCGACGAAGGTGCTCGACCCCGACTCGGGGATGACGAACTGCAGGTCCGGATTGTCCTTCTGCAGCTGAACCACGTCACCGGAATACGCTTGGGCGACAACGATATTGCCGGCAGCGAGGTCGTCGGCGTAGTCGTTGCCGGTGAACCGGCGGATCTGCCCCTTGTCCTTTTGTTCCTTGATCAGGTCCACGGCCTTCTGCACGGTCTCCGGCGTGGGATCCTCCGGGGAGTGGCCCTGCGACAGCATGAACATGCCCAACCCGTCCTGGGTGTCCGACAGCAGGCTCACCTTGCCCTTGAAGGCCGGATCCCACATGTCGTCGATGGTGGTGATGTCACGGCCGGTGGCCGCCCGGTTGTAGGCGATGCCCACCATGCCCGACATGTAGGGGGCGGTGTATTTGCGGCCCGGGTCGGCCTTGGCGTCGAGCAGATCGCTGCGCAGATCCTTTTGACGGGTCCAGCGCTTGTCGCTGATCGGGTTCAGCCAGCCCAAGCCCATCAGCCGGGCGGCCATGAACTGTGAGGGCACCACCAGGTCGGCGCCGATATCCTGCTTGCGGCTCAGCGGCTCCTTGTTCTTGGCGAACCATTCCTCGTTGTCGTTGAAGTTCTCCTTGTAGTCCACCGTCAGGCCAGTGGCGGTCTGGAAGGCCCCGACGAAACCCTCGGCCATGTACAGCGGCCAGTTGGAGATCCGCAGCCGGCCGTCCGCCGGGCTGCCGTCATCGGTGGGCGCCTCCGGCGGGTTGGCCGGGCCGGCTTTGTCCGAACCACACGCGGCCAGGAACGACGGGCCCAGGATCAAAGCGGCTGCCGCGGCGGCTCCGCCGCCGATGAACCGGCGCCGCGAACTCAGCTGGGCCAGCAGTCGGGGGTCGATGTCTGCCATGGATTGCCTTTCGTTGGGTCGGGGTTGAACCTATCGCGTGCAGGGCGTTAGACGGGGGAGGAACCGCGAGGAAGGGTAGCCGGTCAGTGCACATCCGGTGGCAACACCAGCGCGGCATTCGGTGCCCAGCTGAGGTACACCGCGTCCCCGGGTCGCAGCAGCGGCAAGTCCTGCTCGGGACCGACGTGCGCGACCACCGGGGAGCCGTCGGCCGCGGCCGCCGACAATCGCAGCACCGGGCCCTGGAACGTCAGGTCCGACACCGTCGCCGGCACCGCTGCCAGCTCGCCGGCGGGCGGTGCGATCGACACCCGCACCCGCTCGGGACGGACCATCACCGTGGCCGAGCCGCCTTGGACCGCGCTGTCGCCGGGACGGGCGCGCAGCGTGGCGCCCAGCACGTCGAGTTCGACATAGTCGCGGTTGATACGCCCGGTCTGGTGAGCCGGCCACAGGTTGGCTTGCCCGATGAAGCCGGCAACGAAGACGCTGGCCGGGCGGTCGTAGATCTCGGTCGGGGTGCCGATCTGCTCGACCTTGCCGGCGTTCATCACCGCGATCCGGTCGCTCATCGTCAGCGCTTCTTCCTGGTCGTGAGTCACGTAGACGAAAGTGATCCCGACCTCGCGCTGAATACGTTTGAGTTCGAACTGCATGACGTGGCGCAGCTGCAGATCCAGCGCGCCCAACGGCTCATCGAGCAGCAGGGCGCTGGGGTAGTTGACCAGTGCCCTGGCCAGCGCCACCCGCTGCTGCTGCCCGCCGGAGAGCTGGGCGGGTTTGCGTGCCGCGAAGTCGGACAGCCGGACCACCTCGAGCATCTCGTCGACGCTCTTCTTGATCTGCGCTGAGCCCAGTCCGGCGGACTTCCTTTTGCTGCGCGGACCGTAGGCCACGTTGTCCCACACCGTCATATGCGGGAACAGCGCGTAGTCCTGGAAGACGGTGTTGACGTTGCGCTTGTGCGGCGGCACCCGGGACACGTCGACACCTTCGAGCCGGATCGCCCCCTCGGTGGGGGTCTCGAAGCCGGCGATCATCCGCAGTGTCGTGGTCTTGCCGCAACCTGACGGCCCGAGCAGGGAGAAGAATTCACCGGATCCGATGGCGAAGTCCGCGTCGGCCACCGCAACATAGTCGTCGAATCGCTTGGTGACCCGATCGAGCTCGATGACCGGTGCTGCGGCGGTGCCGATATCGGCCACGGCCCCGTCCTCCTCGGTGTGCGCTTCCCGCGGTGCACCGGGCTGCCGCGTGGGGTTACCTTCGCGGATTTCAGCGCCGGCCGCAACAATTACGATGTCGCCGTGAGCGATCGGGACGCGGTGCTGATCAGCGCCGAGCAGTTGATGGCGCAGGCCGCCGGGGCGCGGCCGCCGGTGATTCTGGATGTGCGTTGGCGGCTGGACCAGCCCGACGGGCGCGGCGACTACCTGGCCGGCCACATCCCCGGCGCGGTCTACGTGCCGCTGGAGGAGGAGCTCAGCGACCACACCCGCCCTGGCCTTGGGCGTCATCCGCTGCCCACCGGCGCCGCCCTGCAGGCCGCCGCCCGACGCTGGGGTCTACACCAGGATCAGCCGGTTGTGGTCTACGACGACTGGAACCGGATCGGATCGGCGCGGGCGTGGTGGCTGCTCGGGGCCGCCGGACTCGGCGACGTGCGCATCCTCGATGGCGGACTGCCGGCCTGGATCGCGACCGGCGGTGCACTGGAAACCGGATCGGTGACTCCCGCACCCGGTGACGTCACTATCGCCCACGATGACTTGTACGCCGGGGCTCGCGCGGCGCTGACCGCCGATCAGGTGTCTGCCGGGGCCGTGACGACCGTCCTGGATGCCCGTGCGCCGCAACGGTTTCGCGGCGAGAGCGAACCGGTCGACCCAGTGGCCGGCCACATTCCCGGTGCCCGTAACCTGCCGGCCGGCGCCATGCTCGGCGATGACGGGCGGTTCCTGCCGGATTCGGTGCTGGCCGGGCTGGCCGACGACGTCGGCGCCGGAGCATCAGTCGGGGTCTACTGCGGTTCCGGGGTCAGCGCCGCGGTGGTGCTGGCGGCGCTACGCACGCTCGGTATCGACGGCGCGCTGTTCCCCGGATCGTGGTCACAGTGGAGCACCCAGGGCCGGCCGGTCGCGGTGGGCTGAGTCCGTGGCTCACTCCCTGACGAGGTGTGTCCCTTCCGTCGACCTGATGCCTAGTAGCTCGACGCCCGCCTTGGCCTGGTCGGTGAGCATTGTCGCGGTGGCGCTGCGCCCGGCGACAAATCGTAGGAAGAAGATCGGCCCGACGAGTTGGGCCAGTTGCGCCGGTGTCACCGTGATCCCGAGCAGGGCGCTGAGCTGAGCCGCCCGGGCTGATGTCAACTCCCGCAAGGCTTCCGCTGCGGCCGGATCGGTCGGCGCCTGGCCCAGCAGATGGGCCATGGCGGCCCGGGTTACCGGCTCGTCGAAACCGTCCCGGATGCCGCGCAGGAAGGTGCGAAGGTTGATGTAGGGATCGGCGGACAGCTCCGGTGGACCCTGTTCATGACGACTGCCGAGCAGATCTCCGACCAGCTGAGCCATCGACCCCCAGTGCGCGTACAGCGTCTTGCGGGCCACCCCGGAGCGCGCGGCGACACGGGAAAAGGTCAGCGGCTCTTGCCTTTCCAGCAGCGAGGTGACCGCTTGGAACACCTGCGCCCGGGTACGGGAGATTCGCGGGTCCAACGCCACCTCCCAATCCCGGTCCGCCGCGCGGCGATACGCCTAACGCGATCACGTATACAGGTGAACGACCTGACGGACATGCTCTGGGTTCGACGCCTCGTTGAGCAGGAAGACGGCGACGTCGTCGCGACTCACCGATCCCATCTTCTCCCGGGGAGCCAGGCTGGCGCGGGCGATCACCGGTTTGCCGGTGGGTTTGTTCGTCAGCACCGCTGGGCGCACGATCGTCCACTCCAGACCGGACGCCTCGATCAGCGCTTCCTGGTTCTCCTTGTCGGCGTAGACCGCCCGCAAGATGGTGGGCCGAACAATCTTGTCGTACCAGAACGGGCCGTGGCCGCGGCTGGAGCCGGCACCCATGCCGGTGACGCAGATCAGCCGGCGAGCACCCGCATTGTTCATCGCCGTCAGGATGTTGGTGGTGCCGTCGGCCAGCAGGTGCGCGGACTTCTTGCCGGGCTTGGAGCCCAGCACGCTGATGACCGTGTCCACCTCGGAGAGTGCGGCTTCGATGGTGCCGACGTCGTTGACGTCGCCTTTGGCCACATCGGCGACTCCGAGATCATTCAGCGCTGCCGGATTGCGCGCGAAGGCGCGTACCCGGACTCCGCGCGCCGCGGCCTGCTGCACGACCAAGCGGCCCAGCGGGCCGGTGGAACCGATCAACAGCACACGTCCCAGGGCGGTCACCGTTTCTCCTTCACAAACTTAGGTAACAAGGTGTTACTAAAAAACCTACATGACGGGGTGCGGTGCCACCGCCTCGGCGCCCTTCGTGCATAGACTGGCCCGGTGAAAAAGCCGTTGCTCTGGGTGCTCGTCGCGGCGGCGGCCGCGCTCGCAGTGATATTCGCCGTTACCCGAGGTGCGTCGAATCATCATGGGACACAAGTCGATACGGTCGACACGTCGGCGGTCAAGAACCTCACTATCACCATCGACGGTCAGGCCTTCGCCATGCACGACGGGGTTGCCGAGATCGATGCCGTCCCGGGGTCGGCGGCCAAGAACACCCTCAAGGTGGTCGGTGAACCGGTGACCGGAGACGTCAGCGGCGACGGTGCCCCGGAGGCCGCCCTACTGGTCCGAAACGATCCCGGCGGCAGCGGCGTCTTCTATTACGCCGTGCTGGCCTTTGCCGATGGGGGCTCTTACCGCGCCACCAACGCGGTGTTACTGGGGGACCGGATCGCCCCGCAGGGGATCGACGTCACCGACGGCAAGTTCGTCTACCGCTATCTGGGACGTGAACCGCGAGAACCGATGTCGGCAGACCCGAGTGTTCAGACCAGCCTTGCCGTCAGCGTCGACCCGGCATCAGGCCAGATCGCGGTGCGCAACTGATCGGTCGTCCGTCGATGCGTCTCAGCTGATCTGCGCGGCGAAGAACTGCGCGGTGATCGCCGAGGCGTCGATCGCGAAACTGGTCGGCCCGACGACGTCGGCGGGCAACGAGAAGTTTCCGGCCGGCCAGGTGTGGCCACCGCCGTTGATCTGAACAAAGACCACCTCGGTGCCGTCGGCGCAGTCGTCGGCAGACATCTCGTGCACCGCACCGTCGGCGGACGGTTCACTCACCAGCGGCCCGGGGCAGCGGTCCATCGTGCGCCACCGCTCGGCCAGAGCCGGCGCCGACACCACATCGCTGACCCCGCCCCGGCCATTCATGGTGCCGCCCTCGAACGGCACCACCGGATCGGCGGTGCCATGTACCGCCATCACCGACACCGGTTGGGATGGGGCGCACGGGATACCGGCACCCAGCGTTCCGGCCACCGGGGCGATGGCGGTCACCAGGTCTGCGCGCTCACACACCAGCCGGTTGGCCATGAACGCCCCGGCCGACATGCCAGTGACGAAGACGTGGCCGGGCTCGATGCGGTACTCCTGGGTGAGCCGTTCGATGAGCGCGGACAGGAAACCGACATCGTCGATACCCTCACGATCCGGCAGGGAGGCGCCGCGGCCGTCGGCCCACGTGGTGTCGATCCCGTCCGGATAGGCCACGACGAACCCGTATCGGTCGGCCTCGGCGTTGTAGTCGGTGACGGCTGCCTGCTGGGCGCCGTTCATGCCGGCGCCATGCAGGTTAATTACCAGGCCGTTGGGCTGGTCGAGGCCGGCCGGGGTGTGCACCAGATAGGTGCGCTCCAGCCCGCCGAAGTTCAGGGCGCCCGGGGGATCCACAGGGTTCGCCCCGGCGGGCGCGGCAGTAAATCCCCCGAGTACCACCGCGGCGGCCAGGGCCGTCAGACGTGCAATCACGCGCCTAGCTTGCCAGGTTGGGCCCGGTTAGGCCCAATTGCCGGGCTCGTCACGATCTCTCCAGCTGGTCGATGTGGGTGATGAGCACTCGGGCCACTTCGGGCGAATAGAGCAGCGACAGATGTCCCAGGCCGCCGATGGCGACGTCGCGCCCGCCGCGGGTGGCCAGCTCACAGGTGCTCGGCGGGTGCACGATGTTGTCGTGCGTGGAGAACACGCTCAGCGTCGGGGTGGCCAGCGGGCGGTTGCGGCGTGCGGCGACGAACGCACCGCTCTCGCGTAGCTGATCAGCGACCCGACCCAACAGCGGCCCACGCCACTTGACCCCGCCATGGGGTGTGCCGACCGTGGCGCAATGCGCCACCCGATCTTGCCCGTTCGGCGAGTACCCGTATTCCACGCACAGCAGCCCGCCCAGCGAGTGGGCCACCAGCACCACCTTCTCCGAGCGGGTTTCAGCGCAGACCCGCTCGACGAATCGGTCGAGCCGGGGGACATTGCGCTCGACCGAATCGAGCCAGGGGTAGTTGAACCCGTACAGCGGGCCCATCGAGGCTTTGCGGAATTGCCTGGCCAGCCAATGGAAGTCAGCCCGATTTTGGAAATACCCGTGCACGAAGATGACCGGCATCCCATCGCCGCGGGCGAATCGGCGCCCGATGAAGAAATACAGCGGAACCAGCGGCTGGGTGATGAGTACGTAGAACAACTCGCGCAGCATGGCCGCCAGCTGAAGCGGTCCCGGTCGGGGTGCCACATAGGAGGCGGCCAGGAAGAACGACCCGAGCAGATAGATCAGGCTGACGACGAGCACGGCGGCGACGATTCCCAGAGCCCATAGTTCGGCCGCGTGCAGCGTCACCGCGAAATCCTAACGCGCCGCCGGCCGGCGGGCGCGGGAGCACAGGAGTGCGGACCCACCAGCTGCACCATCTAGATGCTAAATTATTGAATTAATGGATTGCGGTACTTCATAACTTGGGGAGTTGTCTGGTGCGGGGCTGGATCGCGAAGATCTTCACCGTCGGCCGGGTCGCCGAACCGGCCGGTGAGCAGCCGCCGCCGGCGGCCGACGTTCCGGCGGCGCTGGCCGGTTCGCTGCAAATACGTCACGTCGACGCCGGCTCGTGCAACGGCTGCGAAGTGGAGATTTCCGGGGCCTTCGGACCGGTCTATGACGCTGAACGGTTCGGCGCCCGGCTGGTCGCCTCGCCCCGTCATGCCGACGCACTGCTGGTGACCGGGGTGGTGACCCACAACATGGCCCAACCGCTGCGCAACACCCTGGCGGCGACGCCGGCGCCGCGGGTGGTGATCGCCTGCGGTGACTGCGCCCTGAACCGCGGGGTGTTCGCCGATGCCTACGGGGTGGCCGGCGCGGTCGGTGACGTGGTGCCGGTCGACGTGGAGATTCCCGGCTGTCCGCCCACCCCTGAGCAGATCGTGGCGGCACTGCGCTCGGTGACCCGGCGGTGAGCCTCGATGTCGAGGTAGCTCCCCGGTCGGAGCCGATTCCT
>CAYPTG010000032.1:0-12361 GCA_964413455.1 uncultured Mycobacterium sp.
GCGGCACCGGTGGTGCTGGCGGGGCGTCGGGCACCGCCGGTCACGGCGCGGCCGGCGCGGTGGGCACGGCGGGCACCGCCGACGGGGAACGCAACGGCGGTGACGGTGGTGACGGCGGTCGTGGCGGTGACGGCGCGGCGGCCAGCACCGGCGGCGCGGCTGGTGGTGCCGGTAACGGCGGCTCGTCGGGCACCGGTGGTGCCGACGGCGCGGCGACCAGTGGTGGTAACGGCGGCGCGGGTGGTGTGGGCGGCGCTGGTTACAACGCGGTCAATGATGCTGACGGTGGTGCCGGCGGTAACGCCGGTGCTGGTGGTGACGGTGGTGCCGGTGGCGCCGCGGGTGGTGTCGGGGCGACCGGCGGCACCGGTGGTGCTGGCGGGGCGTCGGGCACCGCCGGTCACGGCGCGGCCGGGTCTAGCACCAACCCGGACGGCGGTGCCGGTGGTAACGGCGCAGACGGTGGAACCGGCGGCTCAGCCGGCAGCGCCGGATCCGGCGGGTCACCAGGAACCTCGGGGGTCGACTCCATCTCGCCAAGCGACGGCGGTGACGGCGGAGACGGATACAGCTGGGCCGGCTCCACCGGCGGAAACAACGGCGGTAACGGCGGCGCCGGTGGTAACGCCGGTACCTACGGTAACGGCGGCACCGGTGGCAACGGCGGGGATAGCTCCGATGACGGCGGCACCGGCGGTAACGGCGGTAACGGCGGTAACGGCGGCACGGACAGCACCGGTGTCGGCGGTAACGGCGGCGACGGCGGCAAGACCACCACCGGTGACGGCTCGTCGACCAGTGGCGGTAACGGCGGCAACGGTGGATCCGCAGCCACCGGCGGCAACGGCGGCGACGGCGGCGACATCGTCGCCGGGAACGCGTCAGCCGTCACCGGCGGTAATGGCGGCGCCGGCGGCGCCGGCAGCACCGACAGTTTCGGTGTCGGCGGTAACGGCGGGGCTGGCGGTAGCGCAACAATGGGCATGGCCGGGATCGGCAGAGGCGGCGCCGGCGGCGACGGTGGTGCCGCGGCCACTGGAGGGAACGGGGGGGCTGGCGGGACCGCAACGGTCGGCCTCGCCTCCACCAGCTACGGTGGTGCTGGTGGCTCCGGCGGCGCCGGCGGAACCGACACCTTCGGCGTCGGCGGCGACGGCGGCAATGGCGGCGCCAGTGTGGCCGGGGACTCGGCTTCCGGCCACGGCGGCCGCGGCGGCAATGGTGGTGACGGCTTCACCGGCGGCAAGGGCGGTAATGGTGGTGACGGCACGGCCGGACAAACAGGATCCGGGGGAGGCTCCGGCCTGCCCACCGAAGGAGGCCGAGGCGGCGACGGCGGTAACGGCGGCGCCACAGGCATCGGCGGCGACGGCGGCGACGGCGGCAACGCCACCACCGGCATGAAAGACGCGGCCGGCGGCGACGGCGGTAACGGCGGCGACGCCCTACCCGGCGGCACCGGCGGCACCGGCGGCGCCGGCGGCACGGCCTCCGCTGCCGAGCCGGGAGGCACTGTTACCCCCGGCGATCCAGGCACCAACGGTCAACCGTGACCCGACACCTAGCCGATTCGGACACCAAAGTGGGATGGAAAGCACGGTTTGTGCCGAAAGCCTGGATCAGGGGCAACGAAGTCGAAGTGGACCCTTGGGGCGAAACGGACTGGGAATTGACCGACGAGGAAGCAACCCAGGCCGCCGCCGATCTGGAGCAGGGAAGTGACCTCGACTATCTACGCGAGAACGACCTGGCCCCGGAATGGGTCAAGCAGTGGCGAGGCCCCTTCGACGTCGAACTACTCGGCCCGGACAACTAACAAGGACGGACCCCGGTAGCAGCGAGGCGGGCCTTCTCCTCGGCAGTGAGGTACCCGCGCTTACGTGCAGGCCCGTGAAACCAACCCCCGATGCCGACCCGAAGCCCGCTGTGCGGGTCGAAGACGAACTGGTGCTTCGGGAGCGCGTGAATCCCGGTTTCGGTGACGTAGTGCTCGATGAGCTTGATCCAGTAATCTGGGCTGCGACGTTCCCCGGAGCCTCGAATTGTCCAAGCGAACGTGGGGATGGCCTCGAATTCCCCAACGATTCGAGGGTGTAGGCGACTAGCCCGATGAGCGACGCGCGCGGCGCGCACTCGTTCCCCGAGTCGGAAACCGTCAGGGGTGATGGTGTCGCCGGCCGGGTTGGCGTGGCCATATTCGGCATAGAAAGCGCGGAGTCGGGCAGCGGTTATCAGGTGGGGACTGGCCGCTCTCCCGACCGCCTTGAGCACGAACTCGCGGGCGGTCCGACTCAAGGTGTCGATGTCGAGGCGAAACAGGGTCTCATCGGCGTGATCGTCGCCAGGTTCCTCGCCCCCGCCGCCGCCGGCCCATCGGGCCAGCGACCGGTGCAGCAGTTCATCCTCGGCGGCCAGCGCCGCCAATACCTGCCAGGCGGCCAGATAGCTGGTCCGCGCGGCTTTGGCATCGAGATCAGCGTCGTCGTCGGTGTAGTCGAGTACCGGCACGATCACCAGGGCCTTGCGGTGGCGGCCGCCGGGGTGGGGGCGTAGTGCGCGGCCGACGATCTGGACGATGTCTGGGCCTCCGGTGCGCGGCGCGGCGAACATGACCGCGTCGAGTGCGGGCACGTCGACACCTTCGGATAACACGCGGCAGTTGGAGATCACGGTCAACCGGTCTCCAGGGTCGGCCAGTGCGGTTAGGGCTTCGGCCCGTTCGGCGGGCTCGCTGCCTCCTTCGATGTGCTTGGAGTAGAGCGGGATGCCGCGTTCGGCGGCGATGATCTCGAGTTGGGTGATCCACCGCCGGGAGTCGGCGCGGCGGTTGTGGAACACCAGCACCGAACGTAGACCGTAGGTTTGCGCGGCGTTGAGGAGGGCTTGCTGTCCGGCGGCGTCTTCTGGCCGGTGACCGGTGGTGGTCTTCGAGGCGTTCAGCTGGTCCATGGCCTCGCGGTTGGTGACGCCGATGACGGCGATGCTGTAGTCGGCCAGGTAGCCATCGGTGATGGCCTGCCGCAGGCCGATTGGGGCCACATGCGGGCCGTAGTCACTTAGTGATGCCATGGAGATCACGTCGACGTCGTCGAGGTCTGAGACCTGGCTGGCCAGAGCGATGGTGCGTGGTGTGGCGGTGACGAACAGGCGTCGGTGGGCGGCGACGGTGTGGACTGGGGCTGCCCACGCTTTGTCTGCTGGGCCGGCGGTGCGGTGGGCTTCGTCGCAGATCACCAAGTCGAAAGTGATTCCGGCGGCGGCGATTACGCCGCTGGAGGCGTAGGTGGCCAGCGTGATCGTCGGGCCGGTGATGTCGCGGAGCCTGGCGGCGTACACCTCCGGGTCGGTGGTCAAGTCGGTGTGCAGCAGGTCCGCGACGCGGTCGGTGGACAGGTCGTCATCGAGTGCTGCGGCCGCCGCGCCGCATACCCCCAGGAGCGTGACGTCGGGTAGTTCGGTGCGCAGCGTGATCCAGGTCTGGTGCAGCAGGGCCAGTGTCGGCACGAACATCACGGTGCGTGCGCCGGCGCTGGTGGGGATCTCTTGGATCGCGACGAGGGTTTTCCCGGTGCCGCAGGGCAGAACCAGGGTGGCGCGTGAATGCCCGGCGGCGTAGTGGCCGCGGAGCATTTCGCAGCTGCGGCGTTGGTAGTCGCGTAGTTGCGCCATCGAAGACTGATCCTCCCGTGCCGGCGTGTCGCCTTTCGCAGCTCATGGTAGCGGCATGTACGCTGCGAAGCGGCTTTATCAACGACATCACACGTTAGGAGGTTAGGGCGACATGAGTGAGTTTGCACAGTTCTCGCTGGTCAGCGAGCCGTGGATCCCGGTACTGACTCGCACCGGGATGCATGACCGCAGCCTGGTCGGCGTGTTCAACGACGACGTCGTGGACATCGCCACCGGCGACGACCTCGAAGACGCCGCCCTGACCCGGCTACTGCTGGCGGTCCACATCGCCGCCGCCGACGCTGGCGCAACCCCAGTCGACTGGCTCAACGACCAGCGTGGCCGATTCGACCTGTTCGACAGCACAGAACCGTTCTGGCAAAACCCCGACATGGCCCGCCACGCCGCTCTACCCGGCGCGGTCCGGTCCATCATCAGCGCCTCCTACCGTCACACCGGCCGCGGGTCGGCTGCAGTGAACCTCTGGCACGCCGCGTCGGGGATCACCTACAGCCCCGCCGACGCGGCCCGACTGCTCGTTGTGCGCCAACAGTTTTCAGTCGGGGGCATCCAACAGTTCACCACCGCCGCCTACGGCAAAGCCCCAATATCCGCGAAAACTGCGGTGGCCACCAACCGGCCACTGCTGTGGCTGGACACCGGCACCACGCTGGCCGACTCGCTGGCCCACACCGCTGCCCTCACCAGCCCCGCCGAACCCGGCAAATTCTGGTTCACCTGGCCTGCCGGCGCAGCCCCCGCCGACACCGGGCACCCGACCGGAATCCTGGACGCACTGACATGGCCGGCGCGATCCATCCTGCTCACCCCACCCGCCGACGGGACAGTCGCCGGGATCTCCATCTGCGACGGGCTGCGCTGGCCCGAACCGCACACAGACCCCGCCCACACCCTGCAACGCGACGCCGAACTGAACCCCTACACCGCCTACGCCCGCAAAAAAGACACCGACACCTACACCCCGCAAAGCGTGCACACGGCCCGACCGATCTGGCGGCAACTGGCCGCCCTGTGCGCCGACCCCAACAACCCCGCCGCAAGCTGGCAGCCCGCCGCCTCCGCGGCCGGCGCACGATGGCGCCTCACCGGCCTGGGCTCCTACCAGTCAGCCATCTCCGGACCGCTGACCGGATCCTTTCCCGCCCCCCGCGACCCAGCCGCCCTCGCGGCGTTCCTCGACGCCCTCACCGCCGCCGCCACACGCATCGCCTCGACCGCCGGATCCCTAGCCCACGGCGTCACCGACGCCGACGGCTACACCCCAGCCATCCCCGGCACCACCGGACTAGAGGCCACCGCCGCCCCACTAGCAGCCGCCGTCGCCGCCGGCCAGATATCAAGCGACGACGCCGCCCAGAAAATCGACGCCGCCGCCGCAGCGATCACCACCCGCGCCTACGCCGCCGTCGCCCGCGTAAGGCCCCTAGCCGCCGGCCGCATCGCCGCACGCAAAGACCAACCCACACGCGGCGACGTACCCGCCTCCGCGACACCGAAGGGAAAGAAAAGCCGATGACCGCATCACACGAACAGGATCGGGTCACCCGGTTCGTGCGACGACTAGGTGCCGCGCAGCACTCACGCTCCCCGGAGCTGGCCGCCGCCCGCCGCTGGATACCCGGCCGCGTCGACCACCGCGTAGCCGCCCTAACCTGCCTGGACAGCGCCCCCGCCACCGCCGAGGAATATCCGTCCTGGGCCCAAACCGCGAAACTGTTCACGCTGTGGCACGGCGGGCGCCAAGACCCGGTCTACGGCTACCCCGGCAACGGCATCGGCCGCTGGGCACACCAACTCGGCGTCGGCAAACCCGCCGCCGAGCGGCTCATCGCCCGCCTGACCACCGCCACCACCCCAGCGCTCCTTGACACCGCGCTCAGCGCCCTGGCCACCCAGCGCACACCCCACCCCCCGCACTGGGAAACCGTTGCCGTCGAACTGGCCGCCTGGGCGCACCCGGCCACCCGCACCTCCACCCAGTTCGCCTGGGCCCGCGACTTCTACAGCTTCCCGCCCCGTGAAGGCGGGGAAGCGGTGGCCGGCGCCGGGGAGACCGATCCGACACTGGACGCGGTGCGCACCGGTGAAGCGCAGTTCATCGCCGCGATCACCTCGGCCATCGACGACATCGACGACATCCCCGCCGAAGACGTCAAGAACAAGATCAAGGCGCAAATCGCCGCCTGGGCCGAAAAACACCACCTACCCCCGACCGCGTAAAACCCCACACCACCATCCCTGAAAGGCGTCACCACCAAAATGACCACCACCACCAACACCGCCCGGTTCGTGACTTTCCATGCGCTGCAAGCATTCCCGCCGTCGCTACTCAACCGCGACGACTCCAACTCGACCAAACAGATCGTCTTTGGCGACACCCCCCGGGTGCGGGTGTCCGCCCAATCGCTGCGCCGCGCCATCCGCAACGAGATGCGCCAACACCGCATCGCCGACGGCCACTACGGCATGCGCACCGTCCGATTCCCGGCCCTGACCGCCGCGGTCCTGGCCGAACGGCACGGCCACCCCGCCGACATCGCCACCGCGAAAACCGCCGCGGTGTTCCGCAAACTGAACCTGAAAGCCACCGAAAAAGGCAACACCGCGGTGCAGGTCTTCGCCTCCGAATCCTTCCCCGACTCCCTCGCCGACCTGATCAACGCCGCCTGGAACGAAATCGGCGACGAGGTCCCCGACCACACCCTGGCAGCGGCCCGGTCCGCGCTGGACGTCGGCCGCGCTATCGACCTGGCCCTGTTCGGCCGGATGCTCGCCGAAATCCCCGACGGGGGACGCATCGACGGCGCCGTCGGGGTGGCCCACGCCTTCTCCGTCGACGCCGCAGCGATCGAACCCGACTACTGGACCGCCGTCGACGACGCCGCCCCGGACGGAGAACCCGCCTCCACCAACCTGGGCACCGCCATGGTCTCCGCCCCGGTGCTCTACCGGCAAGCCAGCCTGGACCGCGGCCACCTACGCCACACCTTCTCCGCGGCCAACCCCGACACCGCAGAGCAGCTCTCCACCGACGCCGAACGCAGCTTCGTCGAATGGTTCATCCGCGCGGTCCCCTCAGCCAAGCAGCGCTCCAGCGTCGCCCACACTCTGCCCTCGATCGTCGTCGCAACCCTCGGCACCCAGGTCCTCTCCGCGGCGAACGCGTTCACCCGACCGGTCACCGGCGAGGTACTGACCGAAGCGACCGGCAGACTCCTGACCACCCTGCAGCGCGGCACCGAAGCGATCGGCACGGGGGAGCACGTGATCCTGGTGACCGACCCGGCCCTGGACCCCGCTGTGGCCGCCCACACCCCAACCCACACCATCGCCGAATTCATCGACCAAATCCTGGCCCGCTGATGTCTACGGTCCTGATCCGCCTCGAAGGGCCGATGCAGTCCTGGGGGCTCACCGTTCGCGGCCCCAGCAAGGCCCACCGAAAAACTGAACTCCGGCCCACTAAATCTGGGGTCATCGGCCTGGTCGCCAACGCCCTCGGCCGCGACTACCACGACCAGATCGACGACCTGGCCGCACTGCGATTCGCGGTGCGCTCTGACCGTCCCGGCAACCTCGAGGTCGACTACCACACCACCGGCTCCGGCGAATTCCACCTCCTCCCCGGCGACATCTACAACAACCCCGGATGGAGCCGGAAAGCCAACAAATACCAGCCCGGCCGCCCGTTCGACGCCCCCTACGTGGCCCCCGCCGACATCACCTGCGACCCGGCAGGCGGCGTCTCAGCCAAGCCCGGCCTGACCGTCATCACCCAGGACTGGTACCTCGCGGACGCCAGTTTCCTCGCCGCACTCTCCGGCGATCAGGACCTCACCGCCGCCATCGCCGACGCGCTGGCCGCCCCCGCCCGCCCCCTCTATCTAGGCCGTCGGGCCTACCCACCGGCCGCACCACTGCTGGCCGGACACACAGACAGCGACGACCTGGCCGCGGTCCTGGCCGCAGCGGCCCGCCCGGACCGCTGCCTCCCCGACCCGCTGGACACCTGGACCGAACCCGACCCCAGCCAGGCCGCCTCAGCGACCGTCGTCCACGACCAGCCGATCAGCTACGCCGGCCCCGGCCTGCGCGGCGCCCGGCTACAAACAGTCGCCACCACCGCCCCCACCGACCCCGATCTCGGGTTCTTCACCCCCGACCCACTCCTGAACCAGAACCAGGACACCGCCACATGACCACCAAAACCCAAGCCCCGCCCCACCTTTCGGCCCTGACCTCGATCATCACCCTCGACGTCGACCACCCGGCCACCCGCGCCGTCCTCATCGACGCACACCAAGCCCACCGCCTCACCATGAGCGGCTACGCCCACCTGCTCGACAAATACGACTTCTTCACCGGCATCGCCGGCGGCCACCCCGACCACCGCGCCTCCCTGAACATCCTCTACGCCCTCTCTAGCCGCCCCAATGGCACGGTGATGATCCGCCTGCAATCAGACGCCCCACCAGACTTCGCCAACCCGGCCTGCCACTGGTGGCGCGACGCCGTCACTACCGAACCGGTAACCCGCGACTGGACCATCCCCGCCGACGGCCGCATCGCCTACCAGCTCCGCGGAAACCCCATCACCCGCATCAACGGCCGCCGACGCTGGATCAGCGACCCCAACAAACAACTCCAGTGGTGGCACGACCGCGCCGCAGCCGCAGGACTGAAACTGGACCCCAACACCCTTATCGATCAACCCATCGACCTACGCACCCCCAGTAAGAACCACCACGACAAGAACAAGCCCGAATTCATCCTCAAGACCCTGCGCTACACCGGGACCGCCACCATCACCGACCCCGACGCCTATCGCGCCGCCATCATCAAAGGCATCGGCCGCGGCCAGGCCTACGGCGCCGGCCTACTCCTGACCGCCACAAAACGGGCGTAGCCTCAACCGCTGAACCGCACCTACGACAACAACACAGAGAACCGCCAATGCACTACCGCGTTGGTTACATCCACCAAAGCTGCTAGGCATCCTTGTCCCCGCAGCCCATTACCATGCCCGCCATGGCGTCCACCCCGCGCATCTCACTGCCCCGCGCCGCCGACCGCATCGGCATCCTCTCCTTCGACCACGCCAAACTGCACCAACAACACGGCACCCTGATCGCCTCCACCACCGCCGCCGACTACGAAATCCCCACCGCACAACTGACAGCAATCCTGGCCGGGCCAGGAACAAGCATCACCCACGCCGCAGCCACCCCAACCCCGACCAGCGCCTCGCCTCCGCGACGATCGCCTACCGCCGTAGATTCCCTGACGCGCCACAAACCGACACCACAACAATCGCAGCCCTACGCGCGGCCGAAGGCCGCCGCGTAAAGAACCTCTACCGCAACCACGCCGACACCCACAACATCCGCTGGACCGGCCGAAAACCACAGTGGCACAACGGTGACCCCCTCAATCAAGCGATCACCGCCGCATACCACTGCTTCTACGGGGCCGCGGCTAACGTCATCGCCGCCCTCGGCTGCCACCCTGCCCTCGGATTCATCCACACAGGCAAACGAGACGCATTCGTTTACGACATCGCCGACATCCACAAACTCACCATCGGCCTCCCTGTCGCATTCCAAATCGCCACCACCGGCGGAACCGAACAAGACCTCCGCGCCGAAATCAACACCCAACTACGACAACACCGCACCCTCGCAGCCATGGTCGACGACATCTACGCCATCCTCAACATCGCCAGCCCCAACGTGGAACTGCTCCACCTCGACAACCTGCACCTCTACGACACCGTCACGCCACAGTCCCCGCCCGCATCAACTGCAGCGCCTTCCGGGAACGAACGATGACATTCCTCGCCGTGCAGATCACCGCCAACCCGCAGCTATCCCACCGCCTCCGCCGATACCTCACCCACCTCGGCGACGGCCTCCTCGTCGGCGACCTCAACACCCGAAACCGAGAAGAAATCATCCGCCACATACACGCCCACTGCCCTCCAGGCCGATACCACATAGCCTGGCCTGACCCAACAACCCCGCAAGGCTGGACAACTCAATGCAGCACACAGCCCCACGCCATCGACGGGCTCATCCTTGCGATCACGAACCGGTAACATTCCCGCGCGACCCTGAAGTAATTCGTGTCCTCTCCCCAGGCGGGGGGATTGCTCGGTGACATCGCCTCGGCGCCCCTCAGACATAGACGTCCTCTCCCCAGGCGGGGGGATTGCTCCTACGGCCCGATCGTCGGGACCGGTCGTGTTCCGGTCCTCTCCCCAGGCGGGGGGATTGCTCTGGAGATGCCGGCCGCCGCGCTACGGCGGCGGAGTCCTCTCCCCAGGCGGGGGGATTGCTCAAAGGCGGCCGGCCGGTCGATCTGGTCCGGCCAGTCCTCTCCCCAGGCGGGGGGATTGCTCTAATTACAGCCCGCGCCGCTGCGCCAGCCGGTTGTCCTCTCCCCAGGCGGGGGGATTGCTCCGACACCACGTTTGCCGTCGGGTTTCACCCCGAGCCCTCTCCCCAGGCGGGGGGATTGCTCGTTCAGACGCCGCGCCCTGCGGGCCACCGACGCCGTCCTCTCCCCAGGCGGGGGGATTGCTCCGCTGACGACGCCGCGTTTGCCGTCGGGTTTCAGTCCTCTCCCCAGGCGGGGGGATTGCTCCCAACGGCGCGATCGCCGCCGCGGCCCGGTGCTGGTCCTCTCCCCAGGCGGGGGGATTGCTCAGAAGGGGGGCCCGTTATGGCGGATCCTGTGCGGTCCTCTCCCCAGGCGGGGGGATTGCTCGACCCCGCCGATATGGCCCCGGTGCAGGCCCCGGTCCTCTCCCCAGGCGGGGGGATTGCTCGGATGTGACGCCCACCCGGGGGCGGGGCCCCCCGTCCTCTCCCCAGGCGGGGGGATTGCTCTGGGCGGCGGTGGCGGGCCGATGGCGCCGATGGGGTCCTCTCCCCAGGCGGGGGGATTGCTCGCTCGGCGCCGGCGTCGTCCACCTCCACGCCCAGTCCTCCCCCCAGGCGGGGGGATTGCTCGAGCGACGCCGCCGGGAACCCGCTTGCGGCGTTGTCCTCCCCCCAGGCGGGGGGATTGCTCCGCGGACGCCAGCCACTGCGGCCATCCGTCCGCAGTCCTCCCCCCAGGCGGGGGGATTGCTCCAACAAGGTCACCGACAACGGTGGGCCGGACCAAGTCCTCCCCCCAGGCGGGGGGATTGCTCGACCATGGTCAACTTCGACAATCAGAAGCTAATGTCCTCCCCCCAGGCGGGGGGATTGCTCGATGGAACCCACTCTCGATCGACGCTCGGCTTACGTCCTCTCCCCAGGGGGGGGGGATTGCTCTGAACGATGGACAGGTGCGATACGAAATTCGGCCGTCCTCCCCCCAGGCGGGGGGATTGCTCCGTTCCGCCCTCAGCAAACGTGGAACAACGCCCTCAGCAAGCGTGGAACAACCCGCAGTCCTCCCCCCAGGCGGGGGGGATCGCTCCGCCCTCGACCCAGGCGGCCCGGGACCGCCACCGTCCTCTCCCCGGGTGGGGGGATTGCTCGAGCATTTCCGGTGCGGGCTGGAACGGTGCGGCCGGTCCTCCCCCCGGGCGGGGGGATTGCTCGTGGGAGAGTTCAATCCATCGGCAAATGTACCGCTGTCCTCTCCCCAGGCGGGGGATTGCTCGTTCGGGGTGAAAGCCGACGGAAAGCGCGGCGTAGTCCTCCCCCCAGGCGGGGGGATTGCTCTGACCAACAAGACCACGCAACACTCGATAACCGGGTCCTCCCCCCAGGCGGGGGGATTGCTCCGACATCATCTAAATAGCGCGGCTCGACTAAATAGCGCGGCTCGACTCTGACCCCCGCCTCTCCCCAGGCGGGGGGGATTGCTCGTAGACGACGCGCTCGATGGTTGCTCCGGTTCAGGCCTCCCCCCAAGGCGGGGGATTGCTCCGTCGTCACTTACATGTGGGCCAGCAAGTACGCCGTACTCTCCCCAGGCGGGGGGATTGCTCGTGAGTCCACACACTGAATGGGACGACTACGTCAGTCCTCTCCCCACGCGGGGGGATTGCTCCAATGGTGGCCAGACGCGCGATCGAGTGCAGCAGGTCCTCTCCCCAGGCGGGGGATTGCTCGATATTCGTTACCACCCGCCGCCGGTCAGATACGCTCCCTCCAGTCCTACGCGGGGGGATAGCTCGACAACCACGGTGATAAAACCAGTGACATCTCTCCCCCTGACGGGGATAGCTCGGTGTGGTGTCGCCGATAAGGATGAAATACCGGCGCCCCTTTCCCCACCTCGGGGATTTCAGCCGCCTGAGCGGGGGCCAGGTCCGCGCCCGCTGGGGTCGGAGTCACGACATGTCGACGGCGTATTCGACTATTCCCTGGCCCTCGGCAAAGGACGACGTCCATTGGTCAGTGCGCTTGTCGTAGCTCCCACATCCTTTGGGATCGTCGAGGATCACGCAAACTTGGCGTCGAATGCTTTTCTTAGGTCAGGTGCCGCGGAAGTCGCCACGGGCGACCTGTTCGATGATCGCCCGTTCTTCTGTAGTCGGTGGATTCAGCCGCAGATGCGCCCGTCCCCACCACCTATCGAGCACGGCTTCCAGTTGGCTCGAACCAAGGCTATGCGGAACTGCTACCTGTTTCTTGGGCGTTTCTGCTCAAGTGGGGGTTGTTTCGCTCACAGC
>CAYPTG010000033.1:0-12008 GCA_964413455.1 uncultured Mycobacterium sp.
CCCTCGCCGACGTCCCACGGTTCGGCGATGAGTTTCACCTGGCTGATCACCGGGTCTTGCTGCACCAGGTCGAAGAACGCCGACAGCCGGTCGACGTCGTAGAACTCCCGGGCCAGAGTGGCGGCCAGGTCGAAACGGAAACCGTCGACGTGCATCTCCAGCACCCAGTAGCGCAACGAATCCATGATCAACTGCAAGGTATGCGGGTGCCGGACGTTGAGGCTGTTGCCGGTTCCGGTGAAGTCCTTGTACAGCCGCCGGTCGGTGTCGAGCAGCCGGTAGTAGGCGGCGTTGTCGATGCCGCGGAAGTTGATGGTCGGGCCCAGGTGATCGCCTTCGGCGGTGTGGTTATAGACGACGTCCAGGATCACCTCGATACCGGCGTTGTGGAAGGTGCGCACCATCGTCTTGAACTCGCCGACCGCACCGCCGGCGTGGTGGTTCGCCGCGTACGCGGCGTGCGGGGCGAAGTAGCCGAATGTGTTGTAGCCCCAGTAGTTTCGCAGGCCGAGGTCGAGCAACCGTTTGTCGTCCAAGAACTGATGCACCGGCATCAGCTCGATGGCGGTGACGTGCATCGACTTGAGGTGTTCGATGACCGCCGGGTGGGCGAGCCCGGCGTAGGTGCCGCGCAGTTGTGCAGGCACCGCGGGGTGTGTCTGCGTCATGCCCTTGACGTGGGCTTCGTAGATGATCGTCTGGTGGTACGGGGTGCGCGGCGGGTAGTCCGACCCCCAGTCGAAGAACGGGTTGATCACCACGCTGGTCATGGTGTGGCCCAGTGAGTCGACCCGCGGCGGCGTCCCACCGCCGGCCTTGTCCTCGGCGTTCAGGTCGTAGGAGTACAGCGCCTGGGTGAAGTCGAAGTCGCCTTCGAAGGATTTCCCGTACGGGTCGAGCAGCAGCTTGCTGGGGTCACAGCGCAGCCCGGCCGAGGGGTCCCACGGCCCGTGTACCCGGAAGCCGTAGCGCTGGCCCGGCTCGACGGTCGGCAGGTAGGCGTGCCAGACGAATCCGTCGACCTCGTCGAGGTTGATCCGGTCCTCGGCGCCGTGCTCGTCGATCAGACACAGTTCGACCTTGTCGGCGACTTCGGAGAACACCGAGAAGTTGGTGCCGGCGCCGTTATAGGTCGCGCCCAGCGGGTAGGGGGTACCCGGCCACACCATCGGCGTGCCGGGTTCGGCGCCAGGGCCGCCCGTGGTCATGGGACGAGCCTATCGACGCGGAGCCGATCCCGCGCCGTTGTCCAACCGTTGGCCGACCGTCGTCCAGGCTCACCACCAGCCGGTCGCAGCACCCATCTGGCGGCCCAGCTCCGGTGTCATGGTGCGCATGTAGGTCGCCGACAGGTGGTGGGCGTCGTGGTAGATCAGCACATTGCCTTCGATGGCCCGGCACAGATCGGAGCGGCACACCGCATCGCTCATGTCCAGCACATGCAGGTTGGGGAACCGGTCGAGGTAGTCCAGCGTCTGGTTACGGGGGGAGAGCACTCGGTAGCGCTCGATCCCGCAGGACACCGCGTCACCGCCCTTGGCCAGGCAGTCCGCCGGCATGAACGGCTTACCGTTGCGGGTCAGCCAGGGGGTGTCGCGCATGGCCAGCACCTGCAGCCCGGCATCGCTGAAGGACTGCCAGATGCCCACGTAGTTGCCCGGCATCACATCGCCGGGCTTGGTGTTCCACGGCCGGGTGGAGGTGGTGAACACGAAGTCCGGGCGATCGGAGATCAGGCGGGCCATCACCCGCTCGTTCCACTCGTGGCACTTCGGGTATTGCCGGTTGTCGCCCATCACCAGCGGAACCGGTTCGGTGGTCAGCGGACAACCCATTTTCAGGTAGGTGACAACCTTGAAATTGTGTTCCTTACCGAGGATGTCCAGTGCGGTGATCCAGTGCTCGGCGTGTGAGCCGCCGGCCAGCGCGATGGTGCGCTTGGCCGAGATATCGCCGTAGCTGCAGTTGATGACCCCGACGTTGTCGAAGTCGCTGATGCAGCCTTCGCTGGTGGACTCCGGCACGTCGTCGCGGGCTTCCAGAACGGTGGGACGGAACGGCAACTGCGGCACCTTGGCGTCATCGATCAGTGCCCGCGCGCCCGGATAGCCACCCGGCGTCAGCCCGGAGAGCTCCTTGCCGGTGGCGCGCTGCTCCGCCACATGTTCACGCCAGGTGAACGAGGTGGCGGTCAGCGTCACCGCCAGCAGTGCCACCGCGGTGCCGCCGACGACCGCCGGGCGACCCAGCCGGGCCCGCCAGGAGACCTTCGACCCGTCCGGCGACACGGCCGGACGGGCGTAGCGCAGCGGCTCCTCGACGAACCGCATGGTCAGGTAGGCCAGCACGCCGGAGACCAGCAGGATCACCAGGCCGTCCAGGAATTTGGCGTGCTCGCCGTCGGTGTAGGCCAGCCAGAAGACCAGCAGCGGCCAGTGCCACAGGTACAGCGAGTAGGCCATCGAACCCAGGGTGACCAGCGGCTTGGTGGCCAGCAGCCGGTTGGGTGCGGGCAGCCGGTCGCGGGTGGTGACCCGGGCGCCGCGGTTGCCGCCGGACAGGATCAGCAGCATCGCCGCGCCGACCGGCACCAGCGCCCACGGTCCGGGGAACTCCTTGACGCCGTCGATCAGCGCGCCGCAGCACAGGATCGCCGCCAAACCGATGGTGGCCAGCAGGGTGCGCAGCCACATCGGCCAGGCGATATACGGCACCAGCGCGCCGATCAGCACCCCCAGCAGCAGTTCCCAGGCTCGCGCGAAGCTGTTGTAGTAGGCGGTGACTTGGTCGGCGTTGTGGGCGACGACGGCATACCAGAATGAGGCCACCGTCAGCGCCGTCAGCAACACCACGAAGACGGTGCGCAGCCGGTTACTGCCGAGGTAGCGGCGCAGTAGCGCGGTGATGCCGAAGATCAGCAGCAGAAAGCTGAGATAGAACTGGCCCTGCACCGACATCGACCAGATGTGTTGCAGTGGGGACACCGTCTCGCTGGCCCGCAGATAGTTCGACGCGGTCGCTGCCAGCTCCCAGTTTTGGTAGTAGCCGAGGCTGGCCAGGCTCTGGTCGGCGAAGGTTTCCCAGCGGGTTTGCGGCTGGACCAGCACGGTGAGCACCGCTGAGGCGGCCAGCACGATCACCAGCGCCGGGAGCAGCCGCCGGATCAGCCGCTTGATGTTCGGCCACGGTGACAGCGAGCTGCCGGATGTCAACACGTTGCGCAGCACCGAGCTGCCGAAGAAGAAACCGGACAGCGCCAGGAAGACGTCGACGCCGCCGGACACCCGCCCGAACCACACGTGGAAGATCGCCACCAGGGCGATGGCCACCCCGCGCAGACCGTCCAGGTCGTGCCGGTACAGCGCGGTGCGGCCGACCGGTTCCGGGGTGGGCTCGGCTACCTCCGGAACGACGATCGGCTCCGGCGGACGGGTCAGAGTGAGGGTGGCCATGATCGTCAGACAATCTACCAATTGCACACACCCGCTCAGCTGCACCGGAACCGTTGCCCACAGAGGTACCCGGATCGGTCCCGATAGGCTCACCGCGTGCCGGCGTTGACCCCGCAAGAGATCAGCGCCATCGACGCCGCGCACATCTGGCATCCGTACAGCACTATCGGCGCCGAGGCGATTCCGCCGGTGGTCGCCGTCGGCGCTGATGGAGCCTGGCTGACGGTGGTTCGGGACGACGAGCCGGTGCGGGTGCTGGACGCGATGGCGTCCTGGTGGACGGCCATCCACGGCCACGGCCACCCGGTGCTGGACGCCGCGATCACCGGTCAGCTGAGCGTGATGAACCACGTCATGTTCGGCGGTCTGACCCACGAGCCCGCGGCCCGGTTGGCCCAGCTACTGGTCGACATCACCCCCGACGGGCTGGACACGGTGTTCTTCTCCGACTCCGGCTCGGTCGGCGTCGAGGTCGCGGTCAAGATGGCGCTGCAGTACTGGCGCAGCCGTGGCCGGTTCGACAAACGCCGGCTGATGACCTGGCGCGGCGGTTATCACGGTGACACCTTCACTCCGATGAGTGTGTGCGACCCGGACGGCGGCGTGCATTCGCTGTGGCGCGACGTGCTGGCCGAGCAGGTGTTCGCGCCGCCGGTTCCGGGGCGCTACGAGCGCGAGTACATGGCGGCGTTCGAGGCCCAATTACCCAGGCACGCAGACGAACTCGCGGCGGTCATCGTTGAGCCGATCGTGCAGGGCGCCGGTGGCATGCGGTTTCACGACCCTCGCTACCTGACCGAGCTGCGGGCGATCTGCGACCGCCACGATGTGTTGCTGATCTTCGACGAGATCGCCACCGGGTTCGGCCGAACCGGGGAGCTGTTCGCCGCCGACCACGCCGGGGTCAGCCCGGACATCATGTGTGTCGGTAAGGCGCTGACCGGCGGCTACATCACGCTGGCGGCCACCCTGTGCACCCGATCGATCGCCGAGACCATCAGCGGCGGGCAAGCGGGCGCACTGATGCACGGGCCGACGTTCATGGCCAACCCGCTGGCCTGCGCGGTCGCTGTGGCCTCGGTGGAACTGCTACTCAGTCAGGATTGGCGGGCTCGGGTCGCCGAGATCAGCGCCGGGCTAGCCGACGGACTGGAGCCGGCCCGGTCGCTACCCGGAGTCATCGACGTCCGGGTGTGCGGGGCGATCGGGGTGATCGAGACCAGCCGGCCCGTCGACCTTCGGGTGGCCACTCCGCTGGCCCTGGACCACGGGGTGTGGTTGCGGCCGTTCCGCAACCTGATCTACGCGATGCCGCCGTTCATCTGCACCGACGCCGAGATCCGGCAGATCGGCGCCGCCATGGGGGCGGTGGCGCGGGACCCGGGGCCCGCCTCGTCGAAGCAACTAGGCTGAGCCCGATGGCGCCCGAGACCGACACCTCGCCGCTGGCCTGGCTGGACACGGTGGACAGCCAGCGCCGGCAGGCCGGGCTGCGCCGGTCGTTGCGGACGCGCGGCGCCAATGGCCCCGAAGTCGACCTGGCCTCCAACGACTACCTGGGCCTGGCCCGCCACCAGGCGGTGATCGACGCCGGGGTCCGGGCCTTGCAGACCTGGGGGGCGGGTTCCACCGGCTCCCGGCTGGTGACCGGCAACACCGAGCTGCACGAGGAATTCGAGTGTGCGCTGGCCGATTTCACCGGCTGGCCCGCCGCGCTGGTGTTCTCCTCCGGCTATACCGCCAACCTCGGCGCGGTGGCCGCGCTGTCCGGGCCCGGCTCGCTGGTGGTCTCGGATGCCGCCGCCCACGCGTCGCTGGTGGATGCCTGCCGGTTGTCCCGGGCACGGGTGGTGGTCAGCCCGCACCGCGATGTGGCGGCCGTGGCGGCCGCGTTGGCCGACCGCGACGAGGAACGCGCACTGGTGGTCACCGACTCGGTGTTCAGCACCGACGGGGCGCTGGCGCCGCTACGGGAATTGCATGAGGTGTGCCGGGCGCATCGCGCCGTGCTGCTGGTCGACGAGGCGCACGGCCTGGGCGTACGAGGTGTCGGTGGCCGCGGGCTGCTGCACGAATCGGGCCTGGCCGGGGCACCCGATGTGGTGATGACCACGACGCTGTCCAAGGCGCTGGGCAGCCAAGGCGGGGTGGTGCTCGGCACGGACGCGGTGCGCGACCACCTGATCGACACCGCCCGCACCTTTATTTTCGATACCGGCCTGGCGCCGGCCGCCGTGGGTGCGGCGCTGGGCGCGCTGCGGGTGCTGGCCGATGAGCCGTGGCGCCCGCAGGCCGTGTTAGATCACGCCGCCACATTGGCGCGAGCATCCGGGGTCCAACGTCCGTCGTCGGCGATGGTGTCGGTAGTCCTCGGCGCCCCGGAGACCGCGGTGGCCGCGGCTGCTGCCTGTCTGGAATCCGGTGTGCGCGTGGGATGTTTCCGCCCGCCGACGGTTCCGGCCGGTACTTCGCGGCTGAGGCTGACCGCACGGGCGTCGCTGTCCGCCGAGGAGCTCAAGCACGCCGGCGCGGTACTGGCGACGGTGCTCGGCCACTTCAGCAGATGACGGTCCTGATCGTCACCGGCACCGGCACCGGGGTCGGCAAGACCATCGCCACTGCCGCGCTGGCCTCCCACGCGCTGGGCGCCGGTATCGACGTCGCAGTGTGCAAACCGGTGCAGACCGGGGCCGGCCATGGTCCAAGCGAGGGCGACGACGATCTGGCCGAGGTGGGCCGGCTGGCGGAGGTCACCGAGTTGGTGTCGATCGCCCGCTATCCCGAGCCGCTGGCACCGGCGGCGGCCGCCGCGGCTGCCGGCCGGGAGCTCCCGACCGGCGGGCAGCTCGTCACGACGATCCGTTCAGCCGACCGACCGGACCGGCTGACCCTGGTGGAGGGCGCCGGGGGACTGTTGGTGCAGATCGCCCAGGGCGGCGTCACGCTGCGCGACCTCGCCGTCGAGTTGGCCGCCCCGGTGTTGGTGGTTTGTCAGGCCGGGCTCGGCACCCTTAACCACACCGCACTGACCCTGGAAGCTCTTGAACACCAAGGTCTTTCATGCGCTGGATTGGTGATCGGCTGGTGGCCGGAGAGCCCCGGTGCGGCCGAAGAGTACAACCGCGGAGCGCTGGGAAAACTGGCCGCAGTCCGTGCCGCGCTGCCCGTCGGAGCGGCGGGGTTGACGCCGCCGCAGTTCGCGGCGATGAGTCGTGCGGCCTTCGAACCGGCTTGGGTGGCGGGGCTGGTCGGAAAGTATTTAGATCGCCAGCTGTGATACCTGGCGGTATCATCGATGCATGGCGATGACGTTGCGGCTTTCTGATGAGCAGACCACGAAACTGCGGGCTACCGCCGAGCGCGAGGGTGTGTCGATGCAGGCGGTGGCACTTAAGGCCATCGACGAATACGTCGACCGCCGCACCCAGCGTCGCGACGAGATCATCGCGCAGATCTTTACCGAGGACGCCGGACTGTTTGACCGTCTTGCCGACGCGTGACGGAGTATCTGACGCTCGACGATATCCTCGCGTTGACTGCCAGGGCCGGGTTCGCCGTCGCCGACTACGGCCTCGTTGAGTCCGCGCTGGCCCGGCCGCAAGCGTCGGCCTTCGGCGAAGAGGCTTACCAAACTATTCATGCGAAAGCCGCGGCGCTACTGCAGTCTCTGGCGACGAATCATGCTCTGGCCGACGGTAATAAGCGCACCGCCTGGGCTGCGACACGGCTGTTCTACGGGCTGAACGGCTACCGGATTACTGCCTCCGAGGACCAGCGTTTCGAATTCATCATCAGTGTGGCGACTCGCGAACTGGACACTATCGACGCGATTGCGGCCCAGCTGGAAGGTATGGCCGTGCTCGGTTGAGTGGTTAATCCACGCGGTGCACTAACCTGAGGTGTCCCGCCGATCGCACCGATCAACCCCAGATCCCCGATGATCCCAACAGCCCGGAGGAGCCCTGTGACCCAGGCAGCCGTCGACGTGGTGACCCAGGCCCGCGAGCAGGTTCTTGAGCGCGGCGTGGGTCTGACCCGCGAGCAGGTGCTCGACGTGCTGCGGCTGCCCGATGACCGGTTGGAAGACCTGCTGGCGCTGGCCCACGAGGTGCGGATGCGTTGGTGCGGCCCGGAGGTCGAGGTCGAGGGCATCATCAGCCTCAAGACCGGTGGCTGCCCGGAAGACTGCCATTTCTGCGCCCAGTCCGGGCTGTTCGCCTCGCCGGTGCGCAGTGCCTGGCTGGATGTGCCCAGCCTGGTCGAGGCCGCCAAGCAGACCGCCAAATCCGGCGCCACCGAGTTCTGCATCGTCGCCGCCGTCCGCGGCCCCGACGAGCGGCTGCTGGCCCAGGTGGCCGCCGGCATCGAGGCGATCCGCAATGAGGTCGACATCAACATCGCGTGCTCGCTGGGCATGCTCGATCAGGAGCAGGTCGACCGGCTGGCCGGGATGGGCGTGCACCGCTACAACCACAACTTGGAAACCGCCCGGTCGTTTTTCCCCACCGTGGTCACCACCCATACCTGGGAGGAGCGCTGGGACACCCTGGCGATGGTCCGCGAGGCCGGCATGGAGGTCTGCTGCGGCGGCATCCTCGGGATGGGGGAGACGCTGGAACAGCGCGCCGAGTTCGCCGCCGACCTGGCCGAACTCGATCCGCACGAGGTCCCGCTGAACTTCCTCAACCCGCGCCCGGGCACACCGTTCGGCGATCGCGAGGTGATGCCGGTGGCCGAGGCGCTCAAGGCGGTGGCCGCCTTCCGGTTGGCGTTGCCGCGCACCATGCTGCGCTTTGCCGGTGGCCGCGAAATCACCCTCGGCGATCTGGGCGCCAAGCAAGGCATCCTGGGCGGCATCAACGCGGTGATCGTCGGCAACTACCTGACCACGCTGGGCCGGCCCGCCGAAGCCGACCTGGAACTGCTGGAAGACCTGCAGATGCCGATCAAGGCGCTCAACGCCAGCCTGTAAGACTCAGCCTCCCCAGTGATGACCGAACCTCAACCGGCCGTTGTAGGCGCCGGCGTTTACAACGTCTACACCGGCGAGCCCGCCGGTGGGGATTGTCCGGCCACTGCCCGGCTGGGCCTGGAGCCGCCGAGGTTCTGCGCGCAGTGCGGCCGGCGGATGGTGGTTCAGGTCCGTCCCGACGGCTGGTGGGCGCAATGCTCTCGGCACGGACGGGTGGACTCCCACGACCTGGAAAGCCGGCGATGACCACCTCCGTGACGCAGCCGCCGCGCCGGTCTTTGCGGTTCGCGTGCGTGAGTGTCGTTGTGGGGCTTGCGCTTTGCGGCGCGGCACTGGGTGCGGTGTGGGCCTGGATGGCTCCGCCGATTCACACTCTCACCGGACTGACCCGTGCCGGGAATCGGGTGGACGCTTTCCTGGGCAAGGAGTCCGACAACATGTTCGTGTCGGCTGCCATGATGATCGGGCTGTTGAGCCTGCTGGCGATCGTCTCGGCTGTACTGGTCTGGCAGTGGCGTCCGCACCGCGGACCGCTGATGGTCACCGCGTTGTGGATCGGGCAGGTAGCCGCGGGGGCGGCGGCGGCCGGCCTCGGTGCGGCCCTGGTGCACGCCCGCTACGGCACGCCGGATCATCAGGGCGTGCCGCTGAGCCCGGAGAACCGGGTGCACTACTTCACCGAGGCTCCGCCGGTGTTCGTCGGCCAGAGCCCGATGCATATCGCGGTGACGCTGCTGCTACCGGCCGCGCTGGCCGCGCTGGTGTATGCGTTCATCGCGGCGGCCACGCCCCGCGACGATCTGGGCGCCTGGCCGGAGGAAGATCCGCTGGCCCAGATGGTCACGCCCTACTAGAGCGGCCCCTGCTCGCACCGGCGGGCTAGAGCGGGCGGAACGGTACCCGCCCGCCGATCATCACCCGCGCGACGATCCCACCGAGCCGCCACATCCCGGGATAGGTAATCGGGTTGAACAGCGTCGGCCAGGTGGTCCGGACAATGTGGGTGTCCAGCGGCCGATCGGCGAACCGATCGGTAAGCCAGCGCAACGTCATCGGCGCCGACATCGGGTGCAGCAGCAGGTGCTCGCTGAACCTGTCCCGGTGGTAGGTGACGTGCGCACCGCCCTGGGTGTAGAGATCGGCCAACTCGTCGATGTCGTCGACAGCGATCACCGAGTCGTGTACGGCCTGCACGATCAGCACCGGCGGGGTGGGCGCGGTGCGGCCGAGCCGGATGGCCTCGAAGATGTCCTGGATCTCCGGCAGGCCGAGCACATGCTGCAGCGGTGGGTGCAGCAGATCGTCGATATCGAGCTTGGACATCCGGATGAGCGCTTCCAGGGTGGTCATCCGCTCCAGTCGCTGCAACGTGTCGCGGCCGTCGTCGGTGGCATGCTCCTCGACCACCCGGCCCAGATCCGGGTAGGACTTAGCCAGCGCCGAGATGACCAGGGCAGGCAGCCCGGCCAGGCGTGAACCGTTGAGCCGACGGAAGGTGTTACCCAGGTTGCCGACCGGCGAACCCAGAACTGCGCCAACGATATTGAGCTCCGGAGCATAGTCGGCATGCATCTCGGCGGCCCAGGCGCTGGCCAGCCCTCCACCGGAGTACCCCCACAGGCCGATCTTGCTGTCTTCGGCAAGGCTGAACCGCTCGAAACTCAGGGTGGCGCGCAGACCGTCGAGCACCCGGTGGCCGGGCTCCTGCGGGGTTCCCCACATCCCGTCGCGTCCCTCATGGTCGGGGACCGAAACCACCCAGCCCTCGGCAAGTGCCGCGGCCATCAGCAGGTATTCGAACTGGGCAATCGACCCGACGGCCTTGGCGCGCCGGCGCAGCGCATAGGACGGGAAGCAGCGCGACGTCACCGCGTCGATCGCGCACTGGTAGGACACCATATGCCGCGGCTGATTCTCGGAACGACTGGCGGGGACCAGGACGGTGGTGACGGCGGCTTCCGGTGCGCCGTTGCGGTCAGCGGTCCGGTACAGCAACTGGGTGGCGCGGACCCGCTGCGGAATGAGGCCCAGGAAGCCGAGTTCGACATCCCGGGAGCGCAGCACGGTGCCGGGATTGGCGTGCTGGAAGCCGGCCGGCGGCTCGTAGAACGGATCCTGCGACGGCAGCATCGGCCGGGTGCCTCGCTGGAAGGCGTCGTGCGGGGCTCGGCCGATCCACTCGGGGCTGACTGCCCCGTCCGCGCTTGTCATCGCCTATTTGTACCTTAAGAAGGATCTAAGGTACTAACGATTGACCCAGGTGGGCACCCGGGCGGGCGTAGCGCGGCGAACTCGTCGGTGACCCGCAGGTTCGCGTCGGTGAAGCGGTACAGCGCCGCCGGCCGGCCCCCGCTGCGGCCCGGGTGGGCGGTGGTGCCGGTGCGGGTGATCACCCCGCGCCGGGTCAGCACCCGCTGCAGGTTGGTGGCGTCCACCTGATAGCCCAGCGCCGCTTCGTAGATGTCACGCAGCGTGGATAACGCGAATTCCGTTGGTGCCAAGGCGAATCCGATATTGGTGTAGGACAGTTTGGCGGCCAGCCGGGAACGGGCGTAGTCCACCATCGGTTGGTGGTCGAAGGCCATCGGCGGTAGTTCGCGGACCGGATGCCAGCGGGTGTCACACGGCAGTGCCGGGGTGGCGGGGGAGGGCACCAGGCCCAGGAATGCCGAGGCGATGATCCGGCCACCGGGCATCCGGCGGGGATCGGAGAACACGGCCAGCTGCTCCAGGTGGGCCACTTCGCGCAGGTCTACTTTTTCGGCCAACTGCCGGCGTACCGAACTGCTGAGATCTTCGTCGTCGCGGACTCGACCACCCGGCAGCGACCATTTCCCGGCCTCCGGCTCCAAAGCGCGCTGCCATAACAGCACGTTCAGCTCGGGTTTGTCGGTCCCGGGGTCGGGGGTCCGGACCTGGAATACGACGGCTAGCACCTCGTGTTGAGTGCTACCATGGGACATAGTTTTCGATTATAAATCGAAAACCGACTAGCCGGGTCGATTACAAATCGAAAACTGACAAGCAGGGTGAGGAGGCGGCGATGACAGTCGTGAATCCGACGGATACTGCGGTGGGCGGCCTCGCCGACCGCATCGTCGACGGTCCGGGGGGCTTCACCGGCGTCGACGGTGACGCGCAGTGGGCCGACGAGATCCGCCGGCTGGCGCGGTTGCGCGGGGCGACGATCCTGGCGCACAACTACCAGCTACCGGCCATCCAGGACGTCGCCGACCACGTCGGCGATTCACTGGCGCTGTCCCGGATCGCTGCCGAGGCACCGGAGGACACCATCGTGTTCTGCGGGGTGCACTTCATGGCCGAGACCGCCAAGATCCTCAGCCCGGACAAGACGGTGCTGATCCCGGATCAGCGGGCCGGCTGCTCGCTGGCCGACTCGATCACCGCCGAGGAGTTGGCCGCCTGGAAAGACGAGTTTCCCGGGGCGGTGGTGGTGTCCTACGTCAACACCACCGCGGCGGTGAAGGCGCTGACCGACATCTGCTGTACATCGTCGAACGCGGTTGACGTGGTGGCCTCCATCCCGGAGGACCGCGAGGTGCTGTTTTGCCCCGACCAGTTCC
>CAYPTG010000034.1:0-11926 GCA_964413455.1 uncultured Mycobacterium sp.
GACACCTTGGTGCTGGCCACCGGTTTCGATCTGTGGGAGGCCAACATCCCAGCCATCGAGATCATCGGCCGGGACGGCCGCAATCTCGGAAAGTGGTGGCGGGAGAACAGGTTCCAGGCTTATCAGGGGGTGTCGATCCCGTACTTCCCCAACTATCTGAGCCTGGCCAGCCCGTACGCGTTCATCGGGTTGAACTACTTCAACACGATGGAATACCAGATGCGGATCATGGACCGGCTGTTCAGCGAACTGCAGCGCCGCGGCGCGGACACCTTCGAGGTCACCGAAGAGGCCAACGCACGGTTCCTGGACACCATGCTGGAGCAGGTCGACGACACGGTGTTCACCGCCGGGCATTGCGCCAGCGCCCGGTCCTACTACTTCAACCCGCACGGTGAGGCCACCCTGCTGCGCCCGATGACGGCCCGGGCCGCGATCCGGGAAGCCTCGCAGTTCCCATTGAGCGACTACGTTTTCCAGTCCCGCTGACAACAGGTCGGTGGGCGGTTATCGGTCCCTGATGACGTGCCGGGTGCGATCCTCCCGAGCCGGAATCCCGTTGCGCCCACCCATATCCTGCGCGTAGACGCCGACCACCCAGGCGACTCCGCCGCCGTGGATGTCCATCGCGGTGCGGTCGACGTGCTCCAGGGTGTCGGTGGCCTTGTGGTAGTTCGGGTCGAACGGCGCGTTGGGCACACCGCCCCAGTCGGCGGCCTGCTGCGGTGACTTCTCCTCCTCGGCGCCGGAGAACAGCCCGCCGGCCGGGATGCCGGCCTGGGTGAACCCGTCGTAGTCGGAGCGGCCGTCGAAGAAGGTGTCTTCGGCGGCCTTGCCGGCCGACTTGAGGTAGTCGACCAGGGTGCGTTCGATGCCGGGTGATCCTTCGGGCACCCGTGGGATGCGATCGCGGCCCAGTTCCGCCGACTGGTCGCCGTCATAGGTGAAGTAGCCCGGATTCGGCGAACCCAGCATGTCAAAATTCAGATACAGCGCAATGTCTTTCAACTGTTCGGCATCCAGGGACTGGACGTATTTGCGGGATCCGACGATGCCGACCTCTTCGGCGCCCCAGAATCCGACCCGCACCGCGTTGTGCACCGGCGGAGAGCTGCCGAGTTGGACGGCGGTCTCCAGCACGGCCGCCACCCCGGAGCCGTTGTCGTTGATGCCCGGTCCTTCCGGGACGCTGTCCAGGTGTGCGCCGGCCAGCACCACGTCGCGCGGTGACCCGGTTGTGGTCTGCGCGACGACGTTTCGGGCGGTGAGGTCTTTGGTGACGGCATCGAGTTTCAGCATGGTGGGTCCGGGGGCGGCCCGCAGCCGGGCACCGTCGGCCTTGGACACACTGACCACCGGGATCTTGACGGCGGTGTTCTGGCCCAGGGTTCCGCCCATCTTCTCCTCGTCGATGTTGTCGGCGATGATCAGCGCGACCGCGCCCAACGTCGCGGCGATGGTCTGTTTCTCGGAGAACGGGCAGCTGCCGCGGTCCACCAGCACCACCGCCCCCTTGACCGGCAGCCCGTCGTAGTCGACCGGGGCGCAGCCCGGGGTCTCATCGGCCGGGGCGGCCACCAGCGGTCCGCGTATCCCGTCGGCCGGTGTCCCTGCGCTGAATTGCAGCGGCCGCGCGGTGACCCTGGCCTCGCCGACGGTCAGCACCGGGTCGGTCTTGGATTCGAACACCCTGACCTGGAATTCCGGTGTCTGAACCTCGAATCCCTTGGCCCGCAAGACATCAGCGACATAGTCGACGCTGACGTCGTAGCCCGGAGTACCCACCGCCCTGGTGCCGCCGTTAGCGTCGGCGATCTCCTGCAGCTTGGTCAGGTGCGCCATCATCGCGTCGACGGTCACCGACTTGCGTAACCCGGCCGCGAACTCCCGGGCGGCCTGCCCTTCGGCCACCGGCTGCCCCGGGTGCGGCCCACCGCACCCCAGCACCGTGGTGAACAGCAGAGCGATGGCCGCCAGCCGCAGCACCCGTCTCATCGTGTCCGGCCCGGGCTGGAAGCCTGCGCCCAGAACCGCTTGGGAATGCGTCCGGCGTGCCGAGCCAGATGCCCGGCGGTGACCGCCGCGGCCATCGCCGCCGCCATCGCCGGCGGATCCGCCGCCCTGGTGACGGCACTAGCCAAAAGCACAGCGTCACAACCCAATTCCATCGCCAGCGTAGCGTCGCTGGCGGTGCCGATGCCGGCATCCAGGATCACCGGCACTCCGGCGGCCGCGACGATCATCTCGATGTTGTGCGGGTTGGCGATGCCCAGTCCGGTGCCGATCGGTGAGCCCAGCGGCATCACCGCCGCGCAGCCGGTGTCCTCCAGCCGGCGGGCCAGCACCGGATCGTCGGTGGTGTAGGGCAGCACCACGAAGCCGTCGTCCACCAGTTGTTCTGCGGCGCGCACCAATTCCACCGCGTCGGGCAGCAGGGTGCGGTCGTCGGCGATGACTTCGAGCTTCACCCAGTCGGTGCCCAGCGCTTCGCGGGCCAGCTGTGCGGTGAGCACCGCCTCGGCGGCTCCCCGGCAGCCGGCGGTGTTGGGCAGCGGTGAAATCTCCAACCGGGCCAGCAGATCCAGCACCCCGGTACCGCCGTCGGCGTCGACCCGGCGCATCGCGACCGTGGTCAACTCGGTACCCGAAGCCACCAATGCTTCTTCCAGAACGGCCAGGTTCGGGGCTCCGCCGGTACCCAGGATCAACCGCGAGCCGAAGCGGCGTCCGGCGATCGACAGCGGCTCAGACACCGAATCAGCCACCCTGAACCGCCGTGAAAACCTCGACCTGCGCTTCGGCGGGCACCGCCCGGTCCCACTGCGAACGCGGCACCACCGCCGAGTTCACCGCTACCGCCACCCCCCGGTCCGGGAAGCCGAGGGCGGCCAGCAGCGCCGCGACGCTGATCTGGTCGTCGGCCTGCATCTCCTGGTCGTTCACCACCACTCTCATGCTTGCACCTTCATGCTTGTCGCCCTCGTGCTCGCGTCGTCATTCGATGGGCTCCCTATCCCCAGTTCCTCGGCGATCCGCTCGGCGGTCCACGGCGCCAGCAGGAAACCGGACCGGCCGTGGCCGGTGGCCACCAGGGTCTGCTCGTCGAGCCGGCCAACCAGCGGCATGTTGTCCGGGGTCATCGGGCGCAGCCCGGCCGCGCATTCGGCGAGTTCGTACTCGCCCAGGCTGGGCAGCACCGCGCAGGCGTCGTCGAGCAGTTCACGCACCCCGGTCACCGACGGGGCGGTGTCGCGGCCGTGTTCGTACTGGGTGGCCCCGACCACCACCCCATCGGCGCGCGGCACCAGATACACCGGCCGGCCGTGCACTCGGGCCCGAATCACCCGCTGCGGCAACGGCATAGCGCCGACGCGCCAGCGCAGCCGCAACACCTCCCCCTTGACCGGTCGCACCGGCAGGCCGGGCCACAGCGCGGGGGCGTCGATGCCGTTGGCGATCACCACGGTCGCCGCGCCGTCGCGGGCATCGTCAAGCCGCTGCACCGGACCGGCCCAGGACACCCCGAGCCGCTCACAGTGCGCTTCCAGGGCGGCCACCAGTTTGCGGTTGTCCACCGCCAGCTCGTCGGTCGCGGTAAAACCGTGCCGGATACCTTGAGCCAGCAGCGGTTCGGTTTCCCGGGCGGTGCTGGTCATGCTGACCGGATGGCCTTGGTCGGCCAGCCACTGTCCGACGGTCCGCAGATCGGCGACGTCGGCCCGGTCGACGGCCACCACCAGCGATTCGTGGGCGGTCACCACATCGTCCGGCAGCCCGTCGCAGAAGCCTCGGTGCCATAGCCGCAGCGATTCCAGGCCGATCCGCAGCAGCGCCTCCTCGCCGGGCCAGCCTTCGCTGTGCGGGCAGATCATCCCGGCCCCCACCCACGACGCGCCGTAGCTGCCGGGGGCGCTGCCCGGGGGGTGCGGCGTCCTGTGTACCCGGACCGCCATACCGGCCTGGGCGGCCCGGCGGGCCACCGCCAGACCGATGACACCACCGCCGACGACGGCCAGCGTCTGTTCCGGCATGCCCGTCGTCCCTCGCTTCCTCCGCCGGATCTCCACGCTAGCCGCTAGCGTCGCGGTGTGCATCAACCTCACACCACCCTGGCCGACGCGCGTCTCTACCTGTGCACCGACGCCCGGCGCGAGCGCGGCGACCTCGCCGAGTTCGCCGACGCCGTGCTGGCCGGCGGGGTGGACATCATTCAGTTGCGCGACAAGGGATCACCGGGCGAGCAGCGTTTCGGCGCTCTGGAAGCCGGCGGTGAGTTAGCGGCGCTGGAGATCCTGACCGACGCCGCCCGGCGGCACGGCGCACTGGTCGCGGTCAACGATCGCGCCGATATCGCCCGGGCCGCCGGAGCCGACGTGCTGCACCTCGGCCAGGACGACCTTCCGCTGACCGTGGCCCGCGAGATCGTCGGCCGCACGACGCTGATCGGCCGGTCTACCCACGAGACCGGAGAAGCCGCCCGCGCCGCGATGGACGACGTCGACTACTTCTGCGTGGGCCCGTGCTGGCCCACCCCCACCAAGCCGGGCCGTCCGGCACCGGGACTGGACCTGGTGCGGGCGGTGGCCTCGATGGGCGTCGACAAGCCGTGGTTCGCGATCGGCGGGATCGACGAGCGGCGGCTCGGTGAGGTGCTCGACGCCGGTGCCCGCCGGGTCGTGGTGGTGCGGGCCATCACCGCGGCAGCCGATCCGGGGGCGGCGGCCCGCCGGCTGCGCGACGCGTTGACCGCGGCGCGCTGAGCTTGGGTCCATCAATCCGGCCGACACCAGGCGAAAGCGTCGCCGATCACCACGGTGTGCGGCAGATCGCCGACGCAGTCATGGTCGGGTACCGCGGCGTCGGTGCGCAGCCGGCCCCAGCTCTGCGCGAACGCCGGGTGCAGCGCCAACCCGTCCACCTGCGCTTCGGGAACCCAGCGCAACTCAGCGCTTTCCTGGTTGGCCACCGTGTCCAGCAGCCGCGCGGCGTCGGCCACCACGGTGGTGTAGGTCCAGATTCCCTGTGGCCCGGGGACCGTAGCGGTGACGACGGCGCTGCGCACGATGACGTCCTCGACGGCCAGCCCGGCTTCCTCGTGGGCCTCCCGAACGGCGGCGTGCTCAGGTTTCTCGTGGCTGTCGCGCGCCCCGCCGGGCAAGCCCCACGTGCTGCCCTGATGACTCCACGGCGCTCGATGCTGCAGTAGCACCGCCGGGGTACCGTCGTGCCAGGGCGCGCGCAGCAGCAGGCCGGCGGCGCCGTAACGGCCCCAGTGCCGGGTGCCGAGATCGGAAATCACCCATCCGTCGCCGTCACCTTGCACGGATTTGAGGATAGGTGCACGGCGATCAAGCGGGTCGACGCCCAACTCGACGAAATGTCGCATCCCACTCGCAAAACCGCGCCCATTTGTCGGTTTGGACGCAGAAATAGGCGCGCCACGCCGAAGCTGGTCCGCCCGAACACGAGCTATCTGCTGCGCTTTCTCTTAGACTTTACTCATCTGGATTTCAGGTGAAGGGGACGCGGTCCGGTGATCGTCGAGGTGGCACATCCGTCGACTGAGCCGTTGGCGCACCGAACGCCGGCCGAGCAGCATCACTCGCGGTGGTGGTTCGCCAACACCACACCCGGGAAGATCTTGACCCTCGGCGCCATCCTGGCCTCGTTGGGCCTGCTCAGCGCGTTCGCCATCTCCACCACGATCGACGAACGGCAGACCCAGCTCACCGCTGTGCTGCATCACACCGAGCCGCTGGCCTTCGCGGCCGGCCAGCTCTACACGACGCTGTCGGTGGCCGACGCCGCCGCCGCGACGGCCTTCATCGCCGGAACCGAACCGCAGCACGTGCGGCAGCGCTACGAGCAGGCCATCACCGACGCGGCGGTGGCCGTCACCCGCGCGTCCAGTGACCTGAGCGACCCGGAGCTGGAGGAACTGCTCAGCCGGGTCAACGGCCAGCTCGCCATCTACACCGGGTTGATCGAGACCGCGCGCACCAACAATCGGATGGGCAACCCGGTCGGTTCGGCCTACCTGTCGGAGGCATCAGCACTAATGCAGGACAAGATCCTGCCCGATGCGCAGCGCCTTTACGAGGCCACCTCGACGCGGGTGGACGCCGAAACGACGGCCTCGGCCACCATCCCGGCCCCGGTGATCATCGTGGTGGCCGCCACCCTCGGATTCGGTATCTTCGCGCACCGGTGGCTGGCTCGGCACACCAAGCGCCGGGTGAACATCGGTCTGGTCGTCGGCGGACTGGCGATCGCGGTGATGATCGTCTGGGTGGGTACCGCGCTGGCCATCTCGACGACCGAAAGCCGTTCGGCCAAGCACACCTCGGCCGAGTCGCTGCGCACGGTGACCAACCTGGCGATCACCGCCCAGCAGGCCCGCGCCGACGAGACACTGTCGCTGATCCGCCGGGGCGATGAGGACGTCCGCAAGAGGTCGTACTACCAACGTGTGGACCAGATGCGCGAGCAGCTCGCCGACTACCTGAGCCGCCGGGGAGCCGTCGACAAGAGCGGGCTGGCCGAGGGAGATCAGCTATTGGAAAAGTGGCGCCAGGCCGACGAACGGATCAACGACTACATCGCAGTGGGCAATTACCAGGCGGCCACCCAGGTGGCGCTGGGAACCGGGGAAGCCGATTCCACCGCGGCGTTCGACAAACTCAATAACGCGCTCTCCCAAGGGATCGAGCAGAGCCGCAAGCAGCTGCGCTCAGACATCCTGTCGGCTCGCCGGGTGCTGTCCGGCACCACGGTGGGCGGGGCGCTGCTGTCGGTGACCGCCGCGCTGGCGGTGGCACTCGGCCTGTGGCCGCGGATGAGTGAGTACCGGTCATGAACGGCCTCACACCCAGCGGTAGGGCGGTCAAGCGACTGCTCACCGCGACACTGTGCGCGGCCGCCCTGGGCGCCTGCGGGCAACCGGTCGATCCGGCCGAGCCGCCGGTGCCGACGCTGACACCGCCTCGCCCGGCGGGAATGGAACAGCTGCTGCCGGGGAGCGCCCCGCCGCCGGAGAAGAGCGGCACCGACTGTGACCTCACCGCCAGCCTGCGGCCCTTCCCCACCAAGGCTCAGGCCGACGCCGCGGTAGCCAAAATCCGGGAACGTAAACACCTCCTGGTCGGCCTTGACGTCGGTAGCAACCTGTTCTCCTTCCGCGACCCGATCACCGGCCAGATCGCCGGCTTCGACGTCGACCTGGCCGGTGAGGTGGCCCGCGACATCTTCGGGACCCCGTCAGCGGTGGAGTACCGCATTCTGTCGGCGGCCGACCGGATCACCGCGCTGCAGGACAACGCCGTCGACATCGTGGTCAAGACCACCACCATGACCTGCGAGCGACGCAAACAGGTGAACTTCTCTACGGCGTATTTCATTGCCTATCAACGGATTCTGGCCCCGCGCGAGTCCGACATCGCCGGGCCGGACGACCTGTCCAACAGGCGGGTGTGCGTTGCCCGCGGCACCACGTCACTGCAGCGGGTCAGCGAGATCGATCCACCGCCTACCATCGTCACCGTGGTCACCTGGAGCGACTGCCTGGTCGCGCTGCAGCAGCGCGAGGCCGACGCGATCAGTACCGACGACGCGATCCTGGCGGGCCTGGTGGCCCAGGACCCCTACCTGCATGTCGTCGGGCCGAATATGGCCGAAGCGCCCTACGGTATCGCCATGAACCTGGACAACACCGGTCTGGTGCGGTTCGTCAACGGAACGTTGGAGCGGATCCGGGCCGACGGCACCTGGGATGCCATGTATCGCAAGTGGTTGACCGTGCTCGGGCCGGCGCCCACTCTTCCACCGCCGAGGTATCTGGACTGATGACCACCACCGAACCGCAGGACGTCGACGTCGGGACCCAGCCGGCCAGCCGGGCCGAGATGGAGATGGACTCGGTCGCGACCATGCGGCCGATGTCGACTCAGGCCGTCTTCCGCCCGCGCTTCGACGACGAGGACGAGTCGGTGCACCACGAGCCGATCGACGTCGAGGAGGTGACCCGGCTGGTCACACCGACCCGCCGGCTCGGCGGCGGTCTGGTGGAGATCCCGCGGGTACCTGAGATCGACCCGCTGGCCGCGTTGATGGTCAATCCCGTTGTGGCCGAGTCGAAGCGGTTCTGCTGGAACTGCGGACGACCGGTTGGCCGGTCCGGGGACGGACATCCGGCCGAGTCCGAAGGAGTCTGTCCGCACTGCGGCAGCGCCTTCTCGTTCCTGCCGCAGTTGCGCCCCGGCGACATGGTCGCCGACCAGTACGAGATCAAGGGCTGCATCGCCCACGGCGGTCTGGGCTGGGTGTATCTGGCCGTCGATCACAACGTCAACGAGCGGCCGGTGGTACTCAAGGGCTTGGTGCACTCCGGTGACGCCGAAGCCCAGGCCATTGCGATGGCCGAACGACAGTTCCTCGCCGAGGTGGTTCACCCGTCGATCGTGCAGATCTTCAACTTCGTCGAGCACGCAGACTCCCGGGGCGAACCGATCGGCTACATCGTCATGGAGTACGTCGGCGGGAAGTCGCTCAAACCGGAGAAGGGCACCCGGCTGCCGGTCGCCGAGGCCATCGCCTACATGCTGGAAATCCTGCCGGCACTGGGCTATCTGCATTCAATTGGGTTGTGCTACAACGATCTTAAGCCGGAAAACGTCATGATCGCCGAGGAACAGCTGAAGCTTATCGACCTCGGTGCCGTCTCACCGATCAACTCCTTCGGCTTCCTCTACGGCACCCCGGGCTACCAGGCGCCGGAGATCATCCGGACCGGCCCGACGGTGGCCACCGACATCTACACCGTGGGCCGCACGCTGGCCGCGTTGACCCTGCACCTGCGGACCCGCAACGGACGCTACGTCGACGGGCTGCCCGAGGACGACCCGGTGCTGGCCCGCTACGACTCGTTCGCCCGGCTGGTGCGCCGGGCCATCGACCGCGATCCGCGCCGCCGTTTCGCCAGCGCCGAGGAGATGTCCTCGCAGTTGCTGGGGGTGCTGCGCGAGGTGGTGGCCGCCGACACCGGGACGCCGCGACCCGGCTTGTCGACGGTGTTCACCCGCACCCGTTCGACGTTCGGGGTGGATCTGCTGGTGGCGCACACCGACGTCTACTTGGACGGCCTGGTGCACACCGAGCGACTGACCGCCCCGGAAATCGTTACCGCCCTTCCGGTTCCGCTGGTGGACCCCACCGACGTCGCGGCGACGGTGCTTTCGGCGACGGTGCTGTCACAACCGGTGCAGACGCTGGATTCGCTGCGCGCCGCCCGACACGACAGCCTGGACTCCGACGGGGTGGACCTGGCCGACTCGGTGGAGCTTCCGCTGATGGAGGTCCGCGCACTGCTGGACCTCGGCGACGTGACCAAGGCCAGCCGCAAGCTCGACGACCTGGCCGACCGGGTCGGCTGGCGCTGGCGGCTGGTGTGGTTCAAGGCGGTGTCGCAGCTGCTCACCGGGGACTACGACGCGGCGATCAAACACTTCACCGACGTGCTGGACATGTTCCCCGGCGAGCTGGCACCCAAGGTGGCGTTGGCCGCCACCGCCGAGTTGGCCGGCACCTCCGACGAGCGGCCGTTCTACGAGACCGTCTGGCACACCGACAACAACATCATCTCGGCCAGCTTCGGGTTGGCCCGTGCCCAGTCGTTCGATGGTGATCGAGCCGACGCGGTCACCACGCTGGACGAAGTGCCCGTCGGCTCAAGGTATTTCACCACCGCCCGGCTGACCAGCGCGGTGACCCTGCTCTCCGGTCGGTCGACCCACGAGCTGACCGAGGAGCAGATCCGTGACGCCGCCCGCCGGGTGGAGGCGCTGCCGGCCAGCGAGCCGCGGGTGCTGCAGATCCGAGCACTGGTGCTGGGCACCGCGATGGACTGGATCGCCGCCAACCAGGCCGACCCCACCCCGATCCTGGGGTTCCCGTTCACCGATCACGGCCTGCGCCTGGGCGTGGAAGCCTCGCTGCGCAGCCTGGCCCGGGTGGCGACCAGCCAGGCGCACCGCTATGCGCTGGTCGACCTAGCCAATGAGGTGCGCCCGACGACGACGTTCTAGTCGAGTCGACGATGCCGGCGCGCATGCGCCGGAGGAGGAGCGAGACAATCGGGCGTAGTCGGTTAGAGCGCCCCGGCCGCATCCCGAGCGATGGCCAGTTCCTCGTCGGTCGGGATCACCAGCACCGTCGTCGGGGAGGTGTCCGTCGAGATGCGCCGGGCTCCGCGATCCGGGCTGGTGTTGAGCCGCTCGTCGATCTCGATGCCCAGCCGCTCCAGGCCGCTCAGCGCGTCACGGCGCACCGCGGCGTCGTTCTCGCCGACCCCGGCGGTGAAGGTGATGACGTCGCACCGGCCCAGCAGCGCCAGGTAGCCGCCGACGTATTTACGCAGCCGGTGCAGGTACACGTCGTAGGCCAGCCGGGCATCGGCGTCCCCGTCGGTGATCAGCCGGTGCACCGCCCGGAAGTCGATCTCACCGGCCAGCCCCAGCATCCCGGAGCGGCGCAGCAGCATGGTCTCGATCTCGTCCACGCCCATGCCGGCGGTGCGCCACAGGTAGCTGATCACCCCGGGGTCGACGTCCCCGGATCGGGTGCCCATCACCAGACCCTCCATCGGCGTCAGCCCCATCGAGGTGTCGATCGGCCGGCCGCCGGCGATCGCCGACGCGGAAGCCCCGTTCCCCAGATGCAGCACGATCTGATTCAGCGATTCGATTGGGACGCCGAGAAATTCGGCGGCCTGCCGGCTGACGAACTCATGTGAGGTGCCGTGGAAGCCGTACCGGCGGATACCCCAGCGGGCGGCGACCTCCCGGTCGATGGCGTAGGTGGCCGACGCCGGCGGCAGGTCGTGGAAGAAGGCGGTGTCGAACACCGCCACATGCGCCAAGTCGGGCAACACGCGACGGGCCACCTCGATACCCAGCACCGCCGGCGGGTTGTGCAACGGCGCGAGCGGCGCCAGATCCCGCAGCTCCTGCACCACCCGGTCGTCGATCACGGTGGGGCGGTACAACTTTGGACCGCCGTGCACCACCCGATGCCCGACGGCGATCAGCCCCAGTTCATCGAGGTTTTCGCCGGCCTCGGCGACCAGCTCGAAAGCCAGCCGCAGGGCGGCCTCGTGGTCGGCGACCCGGCCGTCTCGGTCGATCCTGGTCTCCCCCAGCCGCAGGGTGGCGGTGGAGGTCTCTTCGCCGATCCGCTCGACGATGCCGTCGAACACCGTCGCACCGGAATCCGGTGCGACGAGTTGGTACTTCAGCGACGAGGAGCCCGAGTTCAGCACCAGCACGGTGCTAGTGGCGCTACTCATTGCTGAACCCGATGCGCGGTTCGCGGTGCTCACCGCTGTGCCTGGATCGCGGTAATGGCCACCGTGTAGACGATGTCCTCCACCAGCGCGCCGCGGGACAGGTCGTTGACCGGCTTGTTCAGCCCTTGCAGCACCGGTCCGACGGCGACTGCGCCGGCACTGCGCTGCACGGCCTTGTAGGTGTTGTTGCCGGTGTTGAGGTCCGGGAAGATCAGCACGGTGGCCTGCCCGGCCACCGCCGAGCCCGGCATCTTGGCCGCCGCCACCGTCGGGTCCACCGCCGCGTCGTACTGAATGGGGCCTTCCACCAGCAGGTCGGGTTCGCGCTCGCGGACGAGTTCGGTTGCCGCCCTGACCTTGTCGACGCCCGCGCCGGTGCCGGACTCACCGGTCGAATATGACAGCATCGCCACCTTCGGGTCGATGCCGAACTGCGCGGCGGTGCGCGCCGAGCTGGTCGCGATATCGGCCAGTTCCTCCGCGCTGGGGTCGGGGACGATCGCGCAGTCGCCGTAGGCCAGCACCCGGTCGGACAGGCACATCAGGAAGATGCTGGACACCGTGGACACCCCGGGCAAGAACGACAAG
>CAYPTG010000035.1:0-11899 GCA_964413455.1 uncultured Mycobacterium sp.
CTGCCCGGTGCGTCGGCGCACGGCGCGCAGTTCACCGAGTCGGCGGTGGCCGCCGGCGCGGCGGCGGTGCTGACCGATCCGGACGGCGCCGACGTGATCGAACGGCTGCTGGGTGAGCCACCGGTGCCGGTGCTGGTGGTGCCGGAGCCGCGGTCGGTGCTCGGCGCACTGGCCGCCGCCGTCTACGGTCACCCGTCGGAGCGGTTGGCGGTGCTGGGCGTCACCGGAACCTCCGGCAAGACCACCACCGCCCATCTCATCGAAGCCGGGCTGCGGGCCGCCGGGCGCACGGTCGGGATGATCGGCACCGTCGGGGTGCGGATCGCCGGCGCCGACGTGCCCAGCGCGTTGACCACCCCGGAAGCGCCGGCGCTGCAGGCACTGCTGGCGGTGATGGCCGAACGGGGTGTCGACACCGCGGTGATGGAGGTGTCCAGCCACGCCCTGGAGTTGGGCCGGGCCGGCGGAATCCGGTTCGCAGCAGCCGGTTTCACCAACCTGTCCCGCGACCACCTGGATTTCCACCCCACCATGGAGGCCTATTTCGAGGCCAAAGCCAAGCTGTTCGACCCGGCCTCACCGCTGCGCCCGCGGACCGCGGTGATCTGCGTCGACGACGACGCCGGACGCGCGATGGCGGACCGCGCCGGCACCGCGGTGACTCTCAGCGCCGACGGCAATCCGGCGGACTGGACTGTGCAGGACGTCGTCGCGCTGGACAGCGGGGCTCAGGAGTTCACCGCCGTCGACCCGGCCGGGGTGCACCACCGGCTGCGCATCGGGATGCCGGGGCGCTACAACGTCGCCAACGCACTGCTGGCGCTGGCCATGCTGGATGCCGTCGGGGTCTCACCGGAGCAGGCCTCCCCGGGACTGCGCACCGCGACGGTGCCCGGCCGGCTGGAGCTCATCGACCGCGGGCAGGATTTCCTGGCCGTCGTCGACTACGCCCACAAGCCCGGCGCGTTAAGCGCCGTGCTGACCACGCTGCGCCGGCCGGGTGGGCGGCTGGCCGTGGTGTTCGGGGCCGGTGGCAACCGGGATCCGGGCAAGCGGGAGACGATGGGACAGGTGGCCGCCGAACTGGCCGACCTGGTGGTGATCACCGACGACAACCCGCGCGACGTGGATCCCTCCGCGATCCGAGCCGCCATCAGGGCCGGGGCAGCCCACGCCCGGCGCGATCCGGCCGCCGTGGTGGTGCAGATCGCCGACCGCAGGGAGGCGATCACCCACGCCGCGACCTGGGCACGTCGCGGCGACGTGGTGGTGATCGCCGGCAAAGGACACGAGACCGGGCAGACCGGCAGCGGGCAGACCCGGCCGTTCGACGACCGCGACGAACTCGCCGGCGCACTTGAATCATTGGGAGCCGCAACGTGATCGACCTGACCGTCGCCCAGATCGCCGACATCGTCGGCGGCCGGCTGGCCGACATCAGCCCGCAGGACGCGGCAGCCACTCACGTCACCGGCACGGTGGAGTTCGACTCGAGGGCGCTGCAACCCGGCGGGCTGTTCCTGGCGCTGCCCGGGGCCCGCAGCGACGGCCACGACTTCGCCGCCGGCGCGGTGGCCGCCGGTGCGGTGGCGGTGCTGGCCGCCCGACCGGTCGGGGTGCCGGCCATCGTGGTGCCTCCAGCGCCGGGCGCCGACGCGAATGCCGGTGTCCTGGAGCACGATACCGACGGAGCCGGTGCCGCCGTGCTGGCCGCGCTGGCCAAGCTGGCCGCGGCGGTGGCCGGCGATCTCAGCGCGCGGGGCCTGCGGATCGTCGGGGTGACCGGGTCGTCCGGGAAAACCTCGACCAAGGATCTCATCGTGGCGGTGCTGCGCCCGCTCGGTGAGGTCGTGGGTCCGCCCGGATCGTTCAACAACGAGCTCGGCCATCCGTGGACCGTGTTGCGGGCCGGACCGCAGACCGATTTTCTGGTGCTGGAGATGTCGGCGCGACACCCCGGCAACATCGCCGACCTGGCCCGGATCGCCCCGCCGTCGATCGCGGTGGTGCTCAACGTCGGTACCGCCCACCTCGGCGAGTTCGGGTCGCGGGAGGTGATCGCGGCCACCAAAGCCGAACTGGTGCAAGCGGTTCCGGCGTCCGGGGTGGTGGTGCTCAACGCCGACGATCCAGTGGTCGCGGCGATGGCCGGGCAGGCGGCCGGTCGGGTGGTCACCGTCGGCCGCGCGGAGGGTGCGGACGTTCGCGCCGAGGATGTCGAACTCGACGAGCTGGCCCGGCCGCGGTTCACCCTGCGCACCGCCGAAGGGGCGGTGCCGGTGGCGTTGGCGGTGCATGGCGAACATCAGGTCGGCAACGCGCTGGCCGCGGCGGCGGTGGCCCTGGAATGCGGCGCCGGCCTGACCCAGGTCGCCGACGCGCTGGCCGGTGCCACGCCGGCGTCCCGGCACCGGATGGAGGTGCGCAGCCGGGCCGACGGGGTGACGGTGATCAACGACGCCTACAACGCCAACCCGGATTCCATGCGCGCCGGTCTGCAAGCCCTGGCGGTAATGGCCCGCCAATCAGGCTCCCGAGCCGACGGTGCGACCGAACAAACCCGCAGCTGGGCTGTCCTCGGCGAGATGGGCGAGCTGGGCGAAGACTCGATAACCGAACACGACCGCATCGGCCGGCTGGCGGTGCGCTTAGATATCTGTCGGCTCGTCGTTGTCGGATCCGGGAGGGCTATTAGCGCCATGTACCAGGGTGCGGTTATGGAGGGTTCCTGGGGATCGGAGTCAACCCAGGTTCCCGACGCGGATGCCGCACTGGACTTGTTGCGCGCCGAACTCGCGCCGGGTGATGTGGTGCTGGTGAAGGCGTCCAACGCCGCCGGGCTGGCGTCGCTGGCCGAAGCGTTACTGGACGACACCGCACACGGTGATCCGGGGGCCGGTTCATGAGGCAGATTCTGTTCGCCCTCGGGATTTCGCTGATGGTGTCGATCCTGTTGACGCCCACGCTGATTCGGATCTTTACCCGACAAGGCCTCGGCCAGGAGATCCGGGAGGACGGCCCGCCCAGCCACCACACCAAGCGGGGCACCCCGTCGATGGGCGGGGTGGCGATCCTGGCCGGTATCTGGGCCGGCTACTTCGGCACCCACCTGGTGGGCCTGCTGCTCGACGGGATGGGACCGTCGGCCTCCGGGCTGCTGGTCCTCGGACTGGCCACCGCGCTGGGCGGCGTCGGCTTCCTGGACGACATCATCAAGATCCGCCGCAGCCGCAACCTGGGCCTGAACAAAACCGCCAAGACCGTCGGCCAGATCGGGGCTGCGCTGATCTTCGGTCTGCTGGTGCTGCGCTTTGGCAATCCCCACGGGCTGACCCCCGGTTCCGACCAGCTGTCCTATGTGCGCGAGATCTCCACCGTCACACTGCCGCCGCTGCTGTTCGTGCTGTTCGTGATCGTGGTGGTCAGTGCCTGGTCCAACGCGGTCAACCTGACCGACGGCCTGGACGGGCTGGCCGCCGGCGCGATGGCCATGGTCAGCGCCGCCTACGTGCTGATCACCTTCTGGCAGTACCGCAATGCCTGTGCCACCGCGCCGGGCGTGGGCTGCTACAACGTGCGCGACCCGCTGGATCTGGCGCTGATCGCCGCAGCCACCGCCGGGGCCTGCACCGGCTTTTTGTGGTGGAACGCCGCGCCGGCCAAGATCTTCATGGGCGACACCGGCTCGCTGGCGCTGGGCGGCATCATCGCCGGCCTGTCGATCACCAGCCGCACCGAGGTGCTGGCGGTGCTGCTGGGGGCGCTGTTCGTGGCCGAGGTCACCTCGGTGGTCATCCAGATCATCGCGTTCCGCTCCACCGGCCGGCGGGTGTTCCGGATGGCGCCGTTCCATCATCACTTCGAATTGGCCGGCTGGGCCGAAACCACGGTGATCATCCGGTTCTGGCTGCTCACCGCGATCGCCTGCGGTTTGGGCGTGGCGCTGTTCTACGGCGAGTGGCTGAATGCCATTGGGGACTGACCTGTCGCTGCTGGTCCCGGGAGCGCAGATCCTGGTGGCCGGCGCCCGGGTCACCGGTCGCGCGATCGTCGGTGCGTTGGCCCCGTTGGGTGTGCGGATCTCGGTGTGCGACGACAACCCCGGCGCCGCCGAGGCCCTGGGTGACCTGGGTGACGTGTGTGCCGTCGACTCAGCGCAGGCCATCGCCGGGATCGGCGACTTCGATCTGGTGGTCACCAGCCCCGGTTTTCCGCCGACCGCCCCGGTGCTGGCCGCCGCGGCGAGGGCCGGGGTGCCGATCTGGGGCGACGTCGAGCTCGCCTGGCGGCTGGACGCCGCCGGCCGGTATGGGCCGCCGCGGCGCTGGCTGGTGGTCACCGGCACCAACGGCAAGACCACCACCACCTCGATGCTCTACGACATGCTGATCGCCGACGGCAGGCAAGCGGTGCTGTGCGGCAACATCGGTGAACCGGTGCTCGACGTGCTCAACCGGCCATCGGAGCTGCTGGCCGTGGAAGTGTCGAGTTTCCAACTGTTTTGGGCGCCTTCGCTGCGACCGGAGGCCGGTGTGGTGCTCAACATCGCCGAGGATCATTTGGACTGGCATGGTGACTTCCCGGCCTACGCCGCGGCCAAGGCCCGGGCGCTGAACGGCCGGGTGGCGGTGGTGGGCCTTGACGACCCGGCCGCCGCGGCGCTGCTGGCCGGCGCCGCCGCGCCGGTAAAGGTCGGTTTCCGGCTGGGAGACCCCGAGGCCGGGGAACTTGGGGTGCGCGACGGCATGTTGGTCGATCGGGCGTTCGACCCGGAGTCCGGGGGGACGGGCGCCGGGGATGCCGCGGCGCTGGCGGAGGCCGCATCGATTCCGGTGGCCGGTCCGGTCGGTGTGCTCGACGCTCTGGGTGCGGCGGCGCTGGCCCGCGCCGTCGGCGTCCCCGCCGGCGCCATCGCGACCGCGCTGGCCGGGTTCCGGGTCGGCCGGCACCGCGCCGAGCCGGTCGGGGAGATCGACGGAGTGACCTACGTCGATGACTCCAAGGCCACCAACCCGCACGCGGCGGAGGCGTCGATCATGGCCTACCCCCGGGTGGTGTGGGTGGCCGGCGGGATGCTCAAGGGTGCCTCGGTGGACGAGACGGTGACCCGGGTGGCCGACCGGCTGGCCGGGGCGGTGCTGATCGGGCGAGACCGCACCAGCGTTGCCGAGGCGTTATCGCGACACGCACCCGATGTCCCGGTCATCCAGCTTGTGACGGGGGAGGATATTGGGATGAATGAGGCCAGTGAGTCAGATGTTACTTATGAGACTCGACTGATCGAAGCGCCCGGTCCCGAGGTCGGCTGGCAGATCATGGGTGAGGTCGTCGCTGCGGCGGCCAGCCTGGCCCGCCCGGGTGACACGGTTCTGCTGGCGCCGGCCGGGGCGTCGTTCGACCAATTCTCCGGTTACGCCGACCGCGGGGAGGCGTTTGCCGAAGCGGTGCGGGTCCGGGCTGCAGGGCACGTAGAGCATTGACCGCCGCCGGGACCCAGACCGCCGAGGAGGTTCCGGCCGAGACCGCCCCGGAGGCCGAGGCGAAGACGCCTGCGACCGGGGCGCTTCCAATCGCGTCGAAGATCGCCAGGTTCGGCCCGCAGAAGCAGTTCGGTGCCTGGCTGGCCCGGCCGATGACGTCGTTCCACCTGATGGTGTCGGTCGCCGGACTGCTGACCACCCTCGGGCTCATCATGGTGCTGTCCGCCTCGGGGGTGCGCTCCTACGACGCCGACGGCTCACCGTGGTCGATTTTCGTCCGCCAGCTGATGTGGGCGGCGCTCGGGTTGTTCTTCTGCTGGGCCGCTCTGCGGTTGTCGGTACGGTTCCTGCGCCGCACCGCTTTTCCGGCTTTCGCGATCAGCATTGTGCTGCTGGTGATGGTGCTCATTCCGGGCATCGGACACGAATCCAACGGCACCCGAGGATGGTTCCTGATCGGCGGGCTGTCCATGCAGCCCTCCGAGCTCACCAAGATCGCGTTCGTGATCTGGGGGTCGCACCTGCTGGCCGCCCGCCGGATGGAACGGGCCACGCTGCGCGAGATGTTGATCCCGCTCATCCCGGCGGCGGTGATTGCGTTGGCGCTCATCGTTTCTCAGCCGGACTTGGGCCAGACCGTGTCGTTGGGCATCATCCTGCTGGCACTGCTGTGGTTCGCCGGGCTGCCGCTGAAGGTCTTCGTCAGTTCGCTGCTGGCCACCATGGTCGCGGCCGCCGTGCTGGCCGTCTCCGAGGGCTATCGCTCGGACCGGGTGCGGTCCTGGCTGGACCCCGAGGCCGACCTGCAGGGCGCCGGCTATCAGGCAAAGCAGGCCAAGTTCGCACTGGCCAACGGCGGGGTGTTCGGCGACGGTCTGGGCCAGGGCACCGCGAAGTGGAACTACCTGCCCAATGCCCACAACGACTTCATCTTCGCCATCATCGGTGAGGAACTCGGCTTCATCGGCGCCTTCGGGCTGCTCTGCCTGTTCGGGCTGTTCGCCTACACCGGGATGCGGATCGCCAAACGGTCGGTCGACCCGTTCCTGCGTCTGCTCAGTGCGACAGCGACCGCCTGGGTGATCGGCCAGGTGTTCATCAACGTCGGCTACGTGATCGGGCTGCTACCGGTCACCGGTATCCAGCTGCCGCTCATCTCGGCAGGTGGAACATCCACCGCAACAACGCTTTTCATGATCGGACTGATGGCCAACGCGGCACGGCACGAACCCGATGCGGTGGCGGCGCTGCGGTCCGGGCGCGATGACCGGATGAACCGGCTGCTGCGACTGCCGTTGCCGGGTCCCTATCTGCCCAGCCGGACTGAGGCGCTGCGTGACCGGCTGCGGGCCCGCCCGGGCGCCGGGAAGCCCGGGCAGCCGGCTAAGACGGCCAAGTCGGCGCGTCCCGGCAAGCCAGCGCGCAAGGCCCCCCGTACTCCCGACCAGGCCCGCGGCCGGGACCGCCGGACGGCCGTGGCAACCGCACGCAGGGGTGCGCCGGTCGCCGCGCAGCGCGGCAAAGCGGGGACGGCGCACGGCGGACGCCGAGCCGCAGGGCATCATGGAGGCGCCTCCGAGCAGAGGCGCGCCGCCGCGGCGCAGGGCCGTGGGCGGCGCGAGAACGGTTACCAGCATCGTTCCCGCGCACTGGAAGGTCAGCGTTACAGGTGAGTGTGAGCCGCCGCGAACCAGGCGCCGACGGCGGGCAGCAGCAGACAGCCGCGGATGGCGTGTCGGTCGTGCTGGCCGGCGGTGGGACAGCAGGGCACGTCGAGCCGGCCCTGGCCGTCGCCGACGCGCTGCGCGCCCTGGACTCCGACATCGCTATCACCGCGCTGGGCACCCAGCGCGGCCTGGAGACCCGGCTGGTGCCCGAACGCGGCTACGACCTGCGCCTGGTCACCCCGGTTCCGTTGCCCCGCAAGCTCAACGGCGACCTGTTGCGGCTGCCGTGGCGGGTCGGCAAATCGGTGCGCGAGACCCGTGAGGTGTTCGACTCGGTGAATGCCGATGTGATCGTCGGCTTCGGTGGTTACGTCGCGGTGCCGGCCTACCTGGCGGCGCTGGGCCGATCCCCGGGTCGCTTCGCTCCTGCCCGCCGGGGCCGAGTGCCCGTGGTTGTCCACGAGGCCAATGCCCGCGCTGGGCTGGCCAACAGGCTTGGCGCGCGGTTCGCCCGCCGGGTGCTGGCGGCGGTGCCCGACTCCGGACTGCGTGACGCCGAGGTGGTCGGTATGCCGCTGCGGGCGTCGATCACCGGGCTGGACCGGGCCGCGCTGCGCGCCGAGGCCCGGGCGCACTTCGGCTTCGCCGACGACGCAGTGGTGCTGCTGGTGTTCGGCGGTTCGCAGGGCGCGGTGTCGATCAATCGGGCGGTGTCCGGGGCGGCCACCGCCCTGGCCGATGCCGGGGTCGCGGTGCTGCACGCGCACGGCCCGAAGAACACCCTGGAGCTGCCGGAGCCGCGTCCCGGCGATCCGCCGTACGTCGCGGTGCCCTACCTGAGCCGGATGGATTTGGCTTATGCCGCAGCGGATCTGGCGATCTGCCGGTCCGGTGCGATGACGGTCGCCGAAGTTTCCGCGGTCGGATTGCCCGCGGTGTACGTGCCGCTGCCGATCGGTAACGGCGAACAGCGACTCAACGCGCTGCCGGTAGTCGACGCCGGTGGCGGGCTGCTTGTCGCCGACGCCGATCTCACCCCCGGATACGTCGGCGGCGAGGTAGTGCGGCTGATCACCGACGCTCCGCGGCTGGCGGCGATGACCGCAGCAGCGGCCCAAGTTGGCCACCGCGACGCGGCCCGGCGGGTCGCCGAGGTGGTGCTCGACGTCGTGCGGACCCGACGATGATCGGGACGGTGCCGCTGCCGCCCGAGTTGGCGCGGGTGCATATGGTCGGCATCGGGGGAGCCGGAATGTCGGGGATCGCCCGGATTCTGCTGGACCGCGGTGCGTTGGTGTCCGGTTCGGATGCCAAGGAGTCCCGCGGGGTAGCCGCGCTGCGGGCCAGGGGAGCGCAGATCAGCATCGGCCACGACCCGGACAACCTCGACCTGTTGCCCGGTGGGCCGACCGCCGTCATCACCACCCACGCCGCCATCCCGAAGACCAACCCGGAGCTGGTCGAGGCCCGCCGCCGTGCGGTCCCGGTGATCCTGCGTCCTGCGGTGCTGGCCAAGCTGATGGCCGGGCAGCAGACCCTGCTGGTGACCGGAACCCACGGCAAGACCAGCACTACGTCGATGCTCATTGTTGCCTTGCAGCACAGCGGATTTGACCCCTCCTTCGCGGTCGGCGGGGATCTGGGAGAGGCCGGCACCAACGCCCATCACGGCAGCGGAGCGGTGTTCGTCGCCGAAGCCGACGAGAGCGACGGATCGCTGCTGGAGTACACCCCGGACGTCGCCGTGGTCACCAACATCGAAGCCGATCACCTCGACTTCTTCGGCACCGAGGCGGCCTACACCGAGGTCTTCGACCGGTTCGTCGAACGCCTGGCACCCGGGGGAGCGCTGGTGGTCTGCGCCGACGATCCCGGTGCCGCCGCGCTGGCCGACCGCAGTGCCGCCCTGGGCGTCCGGGTGCTGCGCTACGGCAGCGCCGGTACCACCGGTGCCGACGGTGAGTTGGCAGCCACTCTGCTGAGCTGGGAGCAGCAGGGCACCGGCGCGATCGCCCATATCCGGCTGGCCGGGGAGTCAGCGCCGCGGGCGATGCGGCTGGCCGTGCCCGGCCGGCATATGGCGCTCAACGCGCTGGCCGCGCTGCTGGCCGCGGTGCAGGCAGGCGCCCCGGTGCAGTCCGTGCTGGACGCCCTGGCCGGTTTTGAAGGAGTGCGCCGCCGGTTCGAACTGGTGGGCGCCGCGCGCGGGGTCCGGGTCTTCGATGACTATGCCCACCATCCGACCGAGGTGCATGCCGCGCTGTCGGCGTTGCGCGAGGTTGCCCGCAGCGGCCCCGGTGGGCAGTCGACATCGGCCGGTGGCCGCAGCATCGTGGTGTTTCAGCCGCATTTGTATTCGCGCACAAAGGCTTTCGCCCGCGAGTTCGGCGAGGCGTTGGGCGCCGCCGACCAGGTCTTCGTGCTCGACGTGTACGCCGCCCGCGAGCAGCCGTTGACCGGGATCAGCGGTGCCAGCATCGTCGAGCACGTCCGGGCTCCGGTGCGTTACCTGCCGGACTTCTCCTCGGTGGCTCAGCGGGTTGCCGAGGCGGTTCGGCCCGGCGATGTGGTGGTGACCATGGGCGCCGGTGATGTGACGATGCTCGGTCCGGAGATCATCGCGGCGCTGCAGGCCGCCGATGGCCCGGAGCGAGTGCGGTGAGCGGGCCGAACCCCCCCGCTGATCAGGCTGAATCAGCCAACCCCGCTGCACCCGTCGACGAGGTCGATCCGGACCGGACCGAAGCCATCGAGGTCACCGCGTCAGGCCAGCCTGCTGAGCCCGCGCCGGCCGAGCCCGCCGGCTCCGGCGAGCCGGCCGCCGCCGCAGCAGTGGAGTCCGCCGAAGCGCCCGTCGACCTGGAGGGCCCACGCCGGCGCGCCCGTCGGGAACGCGCCGAACGCCGAGCCGCCCAGCAGCGGGCGATGGCCATCGAGCAGGCCCGGCGGGAGGCCAAGCGCCGGGCCCGTGGCCAGCCGGTTGAGGAGCCCGCCGAGTTGGCGGCCGGAACCGTCAAGGGCCTCAAGCTCATCGTCTGGCTGATCGTGCTGACCGTGCTCGGTGTGGTGTCGGCCTTGGTGCTGTACTTCACTCCGCTGATGTCGGCACGTTCGCTGGCCGTCACCGGGACCGAGGCGGTCACCCGCGAGGAGGTCATCGACGTCGCGCAGGTGCAACTGGGTACTCCGCTGTTGCAGATCAACACCGATGCGGTGGCCGACCGGGTGGCCGGCATTCGCCGGGTTGCCAGTGCGCGGGTGCAACGCGGGTATCCCTCGACGCTGCGGATCACGATTGCTGAGCGGATTCCGTTGGTAGTCAAGGACGCTCCGGACGGCCCGCATCTCTACGACCGGGACGGGGTGGACTTTGCCACCGCCCCGCCGCCGCCCGGACTGACCTATCTCGATGTCGACAACCCGGGGCCTGCCGATCCGCCCACCAAGGCGGCGCTTCAGGTGATGACCGCGCTGCGACCCGAGGTGGTGGCCCAGGTCAGCCGGATCGCCGCGCCGTCGGTCGCCTCGATCACCCTGACGTTGACCGACGGCCGCACGGTGGTGTGGGGGACCACTGATCGCACCGACGAGAAAGCCGACAAGCTGGCTGCGCTGCTGACCCAGCCGGGTCAGGTCTACGACGTGTCCAGCCCGGACCTGCCGACGGTCAAGTAGGAGCGGTGATTCCGGCTAGCGCCGGGCCGGCTTCGCCGTCATAGGTGCGCTGGCCAGGGTGACCCGATCGGATTCGTCCCGGTCTGGAAATTTCTCCGACGACACGCGGGCGCGCCTCCCCGATCCGGTGCGGCCCCGGCCATACGGTTCTGACTACGCGACAACTTGACATAACTCTAAGCTTCTGGTTGAGGTTGAAGGTATGGCTCGGGGAGTCGCAGCACCGACGTAGACCGCAGCACCCAGCCCCATCGCATTAGGCCCCACGAAAGTCCCCAGCACGGAGGAGACCACCCCGATGACCCCCTCGCAGAACTATCTCGCCGTCATCAAGGTCGTCGGCATCGGCGGTGGCGGCGTCAATGCCGTCAACCGGATGATCGAACAGGGACTCAAGGGTGTGGAGTTCATCGCGATCAACACCGACGCCCAAGCGCTGCTGATGAGCGACGCCGACGTCAAACTCGACGTCGGCCGCGACTCCACCCGTGGACTGGGCGCCGGTGCTGACCCCGACGTGGGGCGCAAGGCCGCCGAGGACGCCAAGGACGAGATCGAGGAGCTGCTGCGCGGTGCGGACATGGTGTTCGTCACCGCCGGCGAAGGTGGCGGCACCGGTACCGGCGGAGCCCCGGTGGTGGCCAACATCGCCCGCAAGCTCGGTGCGCTGACCGTCGGCGTGGTGACCCGGCCGTTCTCCTTCGAGGGCAAGCGCCGGTCCAGCCAGGCCGACTCCGGCATCAGCGCGCTGCGGGAGAGCTGCGACACCCTGATCGTCATCCCCAACGACCGGTTGCTGCAGATGGGCGACCCCAACCTGTCTCTGATGGACGCCTTCCGCAGCGCCGATGAGGTGCTGCTCAACGGCGTTCAGGGCATCACCGACCTGATCACCACGCCCGGCCTGATCAACGTCGACTTCGCCGACGTCAAGGGCATCATGAGCGGCGCCGGCACCGCGCTGATGGGCATCGGCTCGTCCCGCGGCGAGGGCAGGGCGATCAAGGCCGCCGATGCGGCCAACAACTCGCCGCTGCTGGAGGCGTCGATGGAAGTTGCCCAGGTCGTGCTGATGTC
>CAYPTG010000036.1:0-11856 GCA_964413455.1 uncultured Mycobacterium sp.
CCGCCGGCACCGGAGGTAGCGGCCAGGAAGATCAGCGCCGGAACCACCATGCCGCCCACCGCGGCGGCGATCGGCAGTACCGCCCGGGCCGGGTCTCGCAGGTCACCGGCGACGAACTCGTGTTTGAGTTCCAGGCCGACCACGAAGAAGAAGATCGCCAGCAGCCCGTCGGCGGCCCATGCACTCAGCGACAGGTTCAGGTGCAGGCCGAACAGATCCCCGCCGACGTGCAGGCGGGTCAGCGCGGCGTAGGACTCCGCCCACGGCGAGTTCGCCCAGATCAGCGCGGCGGCGGCGGCGATCAGCAGGATCGCCCCGCCGACGGTCTCCTTGCCCAGGATGTGAGTGATGCGGCGGGTTTCCGGCCACGATCCACGGGTGAACAGCGGTGACCGGGCGGGAGTCATCGGGTCGTTGGGTGCCATCACTTACCTCGACGTTCGGCGGGTCGCTTCAAGGTGCAATAAGGCAAAGCATTCCACGTGGTGGGTGAGCGGGAAGGCGTCGAACACCCGGATCTGCTCGACCTGGTAGCCGTGACCGCGGTAGAGGCCGATGTCGCGGGCGAAAGCCGCCGCCTCACAACCAATGTGGACCACCTGCGGTACCCCGGCGGCGGCCAGCAGGTCGACCACCGGGCGGCCGGCGCCGGCCCGAGGCGGGTCGAGCACCGCGACGTCGGCCCCGCCGGACTGCCCGGCCAGAAACCGGCGCACCGACTCCGACACCACCCGAACCGTCGGCAGGTCGGCCAGCGCGGCCCGGGCGGCCACAGAGGCGGCTCGGACGGTGTCCACGGAGTGCACCTGCCCACCGTCGCCCACCACCCCGGCCAGCGCGGCGGCGAACACCCCTGCCCCGCCGTACAGATCCCAGGCGCTCCGCGCCCCGGAGTCGGCCAGCCACTGTCCCAGCAGCGCGCTGTACTGGGTCGCCGCATCGCGGTGCGCCTGCCAGAACGCGGTCACCGACAACCGCCAAACCCGTTGTCCGACACGCTGAACGGCCTGTCGCTCACCATCGACCACGGTCCGATCACCGCGATCCGGGCCGGTGCGCAGCACATGCCGGCGGTCGTCGTCGTCGAGCACCACATGCAGCCGCTCCCCGGGCCGCCAGCGCGGCCCGTCCAGACCCGAGAGCAGGCCGTCGGGCAGCTGCCCGCAGCGCAGATCGGTGACCAGCTCGGTGCTGTGGTAGCGGTGCAGGCCGGTGCGCCCGTCGGCGTCGACGTCCAGCTGCACCCGGGTGCGCCAGCCGAGCGGTGCGCCGTCGCCCACCGGTTCGGCCACCCCGTCCCACCCGAAATCTCCAAGGCGGGCAAGCTGATTGGCCACCACCGCGCCTTTCAGCGCGCGGGCCGCGACCGGGTCGGCGAACGCCAGATCGCAGCACCCGGCGCCGTCCACCCCGGCCACCGGGCACAACGGCTCGATCCGGTCATCGGAAGCTTCCAGCACCTCGATGGCATCGGCGTGCCAGTAGGAACCGCGCTGGGCGCTGACCTTGGCCCGCACCCGCTCGCCGGGCAGCGCATAGCGGACGAACACCACCCGGCCGTCGTGCCGGGCCACGCAGCTGCCACCGTTGGCCGGCGCGCCGACGTCCAGCAGCAGCTCGACCGGCGGTTCCTGGGTCACTCGGTGAAGCCCCGGCGCACGTCGCCCGCGGTGTTCTGATCCTCGGGCTGCCGCACCCCGATCGACGAATGCAGTTGCCAGGGAACCGATGTCACCATCACGTTGGGGATGAATAGCAGCCTGGTTTTGAGCCGCAGCGCGGTCTGGTTGTGCAGCAGTTGCTCCCACCAGTGGCCCACCACGTACTCGGGGATGAACACCGTCACCACCGTGCGCGGCGAGTCCTTGATGATCCGCTTGATGTATTTGACCACCGGCCCGGTGACCTCGCGGTAGGGCGAGGACACCACTTTCAGCGGAATGCTGACGTCGCTGTCCTCCCAGTCGGCGGTCAGCCGTCGGGTGTCACCATCATCGATGTTGACGGTCAGCGCTTCGAGCACATCGGGCCGAGTGGCCCGGCCGTAAGCCAGCGCCCGCAGTGTGGGCAGCTGCATGCTGGACACCAGCACCACGGCGTGATTGCGGCTGGGCAGCACGATCTCACCGCGCTGGTCGGCGGCCGGCGTCAGTTCCCGGGCCACCGAGCTGTAGTGCCGGTTGATCGCGCGCATCAGGATGAACAGCCCGCCCATCGCCACGATCGCGATCCACGCGCCGACCAGAAACTTGGTCACCAGCACGATGATCAGCACCGTGCCGGTCGCGATGAATCCGATGGTGTTGATCACCCGGGAGCGCACCATCCGGTGCCGCTCCTGCGGGTCGGTCTCGGTGCTCAGCAACCGGGTCCAGTGCCGCACCATCCCGATCTGGCTGAGGGTGAACGAGATGAACACCCCGACGATGTAGAGCTGGATCAACGCGGTCACCTCGGCCCGGAACGCGACGATGAACGCGATCGCCGCCAGCGCCAGGAACACGATGCCGTTGGAGAAGGCCAGCCGGTCACCGCGGGTGTGCAGCTGCCGGGGCAGGTAACGGTCCTGGGCCAGGATCGAGCCCAGCACCGGGAAGCCGTTGAAGGCGGTGTTGGCCGCCAGCACCAGGATCAACGCGGTGACCCCGGTGATCAGATACAGACCGGGCGAGAAGTTGTGGAAGATCGCGTCGGCCAACTGGGCCACCAGCGTCTTCTGGTGGTACCCCGGCGGGGCGCCGCCCAGCTGCTCGGCGGGACGCTGGGCGATTTTGACGCCGGTCTCCCTGGCCAACAGGATCATCCCCATAAACAGCACGATCGCGACGCCGCCCAGCATCGCCAGCGTCGTTGCGGCGTTGCGGGACTTGGGTTTCCGGAACGCCGGCACCCCATTGCTGATCGCCTCGACACCGGTCAGCGCCGCACAGCCCGAAGAGAACGATCGGGCCACCAGGAAGACCAGCGCCAGGCCGGCGATGTCGTCGTGCTCGGCGTGCAGCTGGAATTCCGCCGATTCGGCCTGCAAGTTATGGCCCAGCACGTGGATCTGGACGAACCCCCACAGCAGCATCAGGAACATGCCGATGATGAAGGCGTAGGTGGGGATGGCGAACGCGGTGCCCGACTCCCGGATGCCGCGCAGGTTGATCGCCGTCAACAGCAAGATGGCCGCCACCGCGAAGACCACCTTGTGCTGGGCGATGAACGGGAACGCCGAGCCGATGTTGGACATCGCCGAGGCCATCGACACCGCGACGGTGAGCACGTAGTCCACCAGCAGCGCGCTGGCCACCGTCAGGCCCGCGGTGCTGCCCAGGTTGGTGGTGACCACCTCGTAGTCGCCGCCGCCGGACGGGTAGGCGTGCACGTTCTGCTGGTAGGAGGCGACGACGACCAGCATCACCAGCGCCACGGCCAGGCCGATCCACGGGGTCAGCGCGTACGCCGACAGCCCGGCAACCGAGAGCACCAGGAAGATCTCTTCCGGGGCGTAGGCCACCGAGGACATCGCGTCGGAGGCGAAGACCGGCAGCGCGATCCGCTTGGGCAGCAGCGTGTGTGACAGCTTGTCGCTGCGGAACGGCTGCCCGATGAGCACCCGCCGTAGGCCGGTGGAAAGCTTGGACACGAGTGCCAAGGGTAAGCCTTGTCACATATCGCGGTAGCGTTCCCCATGCCGCGCGGCTTGGGGAAAACTCGAAGCACGAACAGCTGAGCCGGACAGCTGAAAGGACGTCGGGTGCAGGTAGTGGTGATGGGGTGCGGCCGGGTGGGAGCCTCACTGGCCGACGCGCTGTCCCGGCTGGACCATCAAGTAGCCGTAATCGACCGCGATCCCAACGCTTTTCGCCGGCTCTCCGCCGAGTTCTCCGGCGAACAGGTGCTCGGCATGGGCTTCGACCGAGACGTGCTGATCCGGGCCGGGATCGAGGGCGCCGACGCGCTGGCGGCGGTGTCCTCCGGGGACAACTCCAACATCATCTCCGCGCGGGTGGCCCGCGAGGTGTTCGGGGTGCAGCGGGTGGTGGCGCGGATCTACGACGCCAAGCGAGCCGCGGTCTACGAGCGTCTCGGCATCCCGACCATCGCCACCGTGCCGTGGACCACCGACCGGCTGCTGAACACCCTGACCCACGACGCCGACACGGCGCGCTGGCGTGACCCGACCGGCACCGTCGCGGTCGCTGAGGCGCAGGTGCACGAGGCGTGGGTCGGGATGCGGGCCACCGACCTGGAGTCGGCCACCGGTGCGCGGGTGGCGTTCGTCATCCGGTTCGGCACCGGCATCCTGCCCGAGCCCAAGACCGTCATCCAGGCCGGTGACCAGGTGTATCTGGCCGCGGTGTCCGGGCATTGCGCCGAGGCGCTGGCGATCGCCGCGCAGCCGCCCGCAGAAGGGGTCGGGGAATGAAAGTCGCCATCGCCGGCGCCGGCGCGGTGGGCCGCTCGATCGCCCGCGAGCTGGTGGAAAACCAGCACCAGGTGTCACTCATCGAACGCAACCCCGGCCACTTCGACGTCGAGGCCATTCCGGCCGCCCAGTGGCTGTTCGGTGACGCCTGCGAGCTGAGCCTGCTCGAAGCGATGCACCTGGAGGAGTTCGACGTGGTGATCGCCGCGACCGGCGACGACAAGGCCAACGTGGTGCTCTCGCTGCTGGCCAAGACCGAGTTCACCGTGCCTCGGGTGGTAGCCCGGGTCAACGACCCGCGCAACGAGTGGCTTTTCGACGGCGCCTGGGGCGTCGACGTCGCGGTGTCCACACCGCGGATGCTGGCCTCGCTGGTCGAGGAGGCGTTCGCCATCGGTGACGTGGTGCGGCTGCTGGAGTTCCGCAAGAGCAACGCCAACCTGGTGGAAATCACCCTGCCGGACAACACCCCGTGGGGCGGGCGGCCGGTCCGCAAGCTGGAGCTGCCCCGCGACGTCGCGCTGGTGGCGATCCTGCGCGACCCGCGGGTGATCGTGCCCGAGCCCGACCAACCGCTGGAGGGCGGCGACGAACTACTCTTCGTCGCCGCACCCGAGGTGGAGGGTGAGCTGCGGGCACTGCTGGCCGACGGCAGCTGACCCCCGGAGGAGCTTTTCGTTGTGACCAAGCGCTTTCTCGCCGCACTCAGTGCACTGCTGTGCGCGGTCCTGCTCGCATCCTGCTATTCGGGCGGGTCGGCCGGGCAGCAACAGCACCAGCCCGGTACGTCCGCTGCGCCCGGATTCCCGGTCAGCGTGGACAACTGCGGCGAGAAGGTCACCGTGGATCGCCCCCCGACCCGGGTGGTCGGCTACTACCAGCAGACCGTCGAGCTGTTACTGGCACTCGGGCTGCAGAAGTCGATCGTCGGGACCGTCTATCCGGACAACCCACCGCTGCCCCAATACGAAGCGGCTTACAAGGCGATCCCGCAGATCTCCGCACGCGACGCGTCGTTCGAGCAGATCCTTTCCTACACACCGGATTTCGTGTACGGCGGCTACCGCAGTGCCTTCGACGACGCCGCCGGGCGGTCCCGCAAGGCGTTCTCCGACGCCGGGATCACCACCTACCTGAATCCGGAATCCTGCACCAGTGCACCGGTCACCATGAACGATGTGTTTGCCGAAGTCCGCACCATCGCCGGGTTCTTCGGCGTCATCGACCGCGCCGATCAGGTGGTGGCCGATATGAAGTCCAGCCTCGCTCAAGCCGCGCAGCGCCTCACCGGGGTCACACCGCTGAAGGTGTTCGTCTATGACAGCGGTGATGCCACCGCCACCACCGCGGGCGGGAAGGGCATCGGCAATCAGATCATCGACCTTGCCGGTGGCCGCAACGTATTCGCCGATGTGACAACGTCATTCCCCGACGTGTCCTGGGAGCAGGTCGTGCAGCGCTCCCCCGACGTGATCGTCATCTACGACTACTTCGGGACGCCATCGGTGGACAGCAAGAAGGCGTACCTGCGCAGCCGCCCCGAGCTAGCCGGGGTGCCCGCGATCCGCGATAGCCGCTTCGCGGTACTCAGCCTGCAGGACGCGGTGCTGGGGGTGCGGGCACCGTACGCGGTGACCGACCTGGCCAAACAGCTGCACCCCGAACGCTTTTCATGATCACTGAGCCGGACTTGCACCGGCGCGGCCGGCTGCCGTTCTGGGCCGTCCTCGGCGGACTCATGGTGGTGTTGGCGGTTAGCGTGCTGGCCGGTGTGATGTTCGGATCGGTGGCCATACCGCCGATGACAGCGTTGAAAGTCATTGTCCATCAATTAGTTCCGACGCTAACCGAACCTATCGGACCGTCCTTCGAGCAGACGGTGATTGCTCAGGTGCGGGGGCCGCGGGTGCTGCTCGGCGCTATCGTCGGCGCCGGACTCAGCGTCATCGGGCTGACCTTGCAGGCACTGTTACGCAACCCGCTGGCCGATCCGTTCCTGCTCGGGGTGTCCTCGGGTGCTTCGGTCGGTGCGGTGGCCGTCATTATCAGCGGGGCCAGCTTTCTCGGGCTGTATTCCACCTCGGTCGCGGCGTTCGCCGGGTCGCTAGCCGCTCTCGCGCTGGTGTACGGCCTGTCCCGCACCGGCGGCCTGATCGCGCCGACCCGGCTGGTGCTGGCCGGAATCGCCGTGGCATATCTGCTGTCGGCGGTGACCAGTCTGTTGCTGCTCACCGCGCGCAGCGGCGATCAAGCGCGGCAGATCCTGACCTGGCTGCTCGGCGGGCTCGGCGGAGCCCAGTGGGACTATCTGTGGCTACCGGCCGTGGTGGTGGGCCTCGGCCTGGTGTTACTGCTCGCTCAGGCACGGACCCTCAACGTGCTGCTGGCCGGAGACGATGCCGCAGCCACCATGGGTGTGGACGTCAACAAATTTCGGGCCCGGATGTTCGTGCTGACCTCACTGATGGCCGGGGTGCTCGTCGCGGTCAGCGGGCCGATCGGCTTCGTCGGCCTGATCCTGCCGCACGCGGTGCGAATGCTGGTCGGCAGCGACCACCGCCGGGCGCTGCCCGCCGCCGCCCTGGGCGGGGCCGCCTTCCTGGTGCTGGCCGACATCGCCGCCCGCACCCTGGCCACACCCCAGGAAATACCCGTCGGAGTGCTCACCGCGCTGTGCGGCGGGCCGTTCTTCCTCTGGCTGATCCGGCGTGACGCCCGCCGACACCTCGCAGATCAACGATGAGCCGAGCCGCGATGAACCGAGCCACGATCACCGGCGCCCGGTTACAGGCCGACGACCTGAGCGTCGCGCTAGGCGGGCGCACCGTCCTCGACGGCGTCTCGCTGACGGCGGCACCCGGTGAGGTGATCGGCATCGTCGGACCCAACGGCTCGGGGAAATCCACCTTGCTGCGCGCGCTGCTGCGGCTGGTGCCGCTATCGGCCGGTTCGGTCCGCATCGACGGCACCGATGTCGCCGCACTTTCCGCCCGCCGGCTGGCTCAGTGCACCGCTGCGGTGCTGCAGGACAACGTCGGCGATTTCGACCTGTGCGCACGTGACGTTGTCGCCATGGGGCGGGCGCCGTTCAAACGAATATTGCAGCGCGACAACGCTTCCGACAACAGTATTATTGAACGCTCACTGGCCCTCGTCGACGCCGCGGACCTGGCGGAGCGGCCGTTTGCGCTGATGTCCGGCGGCGAGCGTCAACGGGTTCTCATCGCCCGGGCATTGGCGCAACAGCCCCGGCTGCTGATCCTGGACGAACCCACCAATCATCTCGACGTCCGACATCAGTTCGACGCCTTGGCGCTGCCCGGTGAGCTCGGGATCACCGCGATCATCGCGCTGCACGACCTGAATCTGGCGGCCCACTTCTGCGACCGCATCCAGGTGCTTGACCGCGGCCGTCCGGTGCACTGCGGTACGCCCGAGCAGGTGCTTACCGCCGAGCTCATCGCCGGCGTCTACGGCGTCACTGCCTACGTCACCACCAACCCGCACACCGGCCGACCGGCCGCACAATTCGCGCCATGAGTCCGGCGCCGGGTCAGCGCGAGTCAGTCGGCCTCTGGCACCGCGTTGGGGCGCACCGGGAAGCAGTCGGTGCGGTGGGCGGCATGCTCGGCGTGAATGGCCCGCTGCGCAGTGCGGATCGCCAGATAGGTGACCAGCGCCCCGACCGCGGCCAGCGGCCAGCCCATCGCGATACGCGCCACTCCCAGCCAGCCGGTCTGGTCGGCGTCGTAAAGATGTTGCTGCACCAGGAATCTGGCGCCGAACACCGCCACCCACACCAGCGTCGCCGCATCGAACGCCCATACCGCGCGGCGCAGCCGGCGCCAGCTGCGGTCATGACCGTTGACCCAGCTCCAGACGTACCCGACGATCGGCCGGCGGATCAGCACCGAGATCCCAAACACCACCGCCCAGAACAGCGACGTCCAGATGCCCAGCAGGAAGTAGCCCTTGGACGCGCCGACCAGCCAGGCGATCAGCGCGCTGACACCCACCCCGAAGAAACCGGCGATGGCCGGCTGCACCGAATCGTGCCGGATCAGCCGCCACACCAGGATCGCGGCGGCCACCCCGAGCGCGGACAGGATCGCGGGCAGCAGCCCGAAGGCGGTGGAAACCGGGACCAGCACCGCCACCGGCAGCGCGGAGTAGATCAGGCCGCTTACCCCGCCCATCTGACCCAGCAGCGCTTGGGCCGGGGTCAGCTTGGCCTCGTTGACGTCGCTACCGGCCGCGCTGTGGGTTTCGTTGTCGCTCAACGCCGAATCCCGCTCAACGTCCCCGCTCAACGCTGAATCTCGTAGCGCGGGTTGTAGATTGCCTTGCTGCCGTTGTCCAGCACACCGAGGCGGCCCTGCACCCGCAAGGTGCGTCCGCACTCGATACCGGGGATACGGCGCTGACCCAACCAGACCAGGGTGACGGTGTCGGTGCCGTCGAACAGCTCGGCGCGCACCCCCTGCGAGCAGCCCCTGGCATTGGTTTCGACGCTGCCCAGCCGACCGATCATGGTGACTTCCTGGCCGCGACGGCAATCGATGGCGCGGTGGGCGCCGGTGTCGGCGGCCTCGCCGGTGAGTTCCTCGACGTCGCGGTCCTCGGGGCTCTCGGTCAGCCGCCGGGTCAGGCGCCGGACAAAACCTTCGGTCGCGGCCATCGCCTCTCCTGAAGTCGCTCACAGTGGCGTGGACCACTGACTCGGGCCACTAACAGTGGCAACGGCCACGGTAGACCTCTTGGATCGGCGGTGCCAACAAGGCGGACCGGCCGCCAACAGGGTTTACCGTGCGGGCAGGATCGTGGGGTGCCGATCAGCCTGCGGGGTGTGGTGACGGTCCTGCTGCCCGGGACCGGCTCTGACGAGCAGTACCTGCACCGGGCACTGACCGGCCCGCTGCAGCGGGCCGGCGCCGCGGTGATCGCCGTCGCACCCGAGCCGCAGCGGCTGATCGCTGGGTATCTGAGCGCCCTGGACTCCGCTCTGGACGCAGCCCTGGCGCAGGCTCGGGACCAGGAACCGGCCGGTATCGCCGTCGGCGGGGTGTCACTGGGAGCCCTACTGGCCGCCCGCTGGGCGGTGGACCACCCGGAACACACCGTCGCGGTGCTGGCCGCGCTGCCGCCGTGGACCGGCACACCGGATGACGCCCCGGCAGCGCTATCGGCCCGCTACACCGCCGAGGCGCTGCGCCGCGACGGCCTGGAAGCCACCACCGCGGCGATGCGCGCATCGAGCCCTCCGTGGCTGGCCGACGAATTGGCCCGCTCGTGGCGACGGCAGTGGCCGGAGCTGCCCGATGCGCTGGACGCCGCCGCCGGTTGCCCGGCGCCGAGCGCCGACGAGCTGCGCCGGCTGACCGCCCCGCTGGCCGTGGTGGCCGCCACCGACGACGTCATTCACCCCGCGTCGGTCGCCGCGCAGTGGACCGCGTGCGCCCCGCGCGCCGCGCTGGCCACGGTGCGTCTCGATGAGTTCGGCCCCCGCCCGGAGATCCTGGGGCAGGCCTGCCTCGACGCCCTGCGCGCGATCGACTAGCCGCCGGTGCTGGTGCTGGTGCCGCGCAGCTGCTGCATCGCCGAACCAGCGGCGCTGCGCCGCTCCTCCGGCAGCTGCTGGGAAAGTTGCTGCTGCTGCGCCAGGTAGGCCTGCTGGGCCGCCATCATGGCCTGCTGTTGCTGAGCCTGCTGCGCTGCGGCGGCGCGCAGCTGAGCGGCCAGCTCCTCCGGCAGCTGCACCGGCAGCGGGGTGCGCACCGGCATGGGGGTATCACCACGCCGAACCACGGTGTCGGCCAAGGCTTCTCGGGCCTCGGCGATCAACGCCGGCATCGTCTGCGGCATACCGTTGGCCACGCAGCGGATCATCCAGCGGAAGCCGTCGACGCCGATGAACCGGACGGCCCCGGCTCCGGTGCCCACCACCTCACGGCCCCAGGGGCCGTCCTCGATGGAGACCGACGCGGAGTTGTCGTTGCGCAGCGCCTCGGCCAGTTCGGCGGCCACCTCCCGCCACAGTCCGGGTGACTTCGGCGCGGCGTAGGCGGCGATGGTGAACCGGCCGTTGGGGGTGACCACCCAGATCGCGCTCGGCACCCCGGTCTGGTTGAACTCCACCTGAACCTGGCCGCCGGCCGGCATCGGGATCAGCACCGAGCCCAGGTCGAGCCGGGCCAGGGCGGCCTGTTCCGGGGTGTCGAAGTCTTCGATGTCGAACGGTCCGTCGGGACCGCCCACCGCCGCTTCGCCTGCCGGAGCAGCGGCGACAGCGTCCTTTGCGCCGCCCGTGCTGCCGTCGCGATCCTGTTTACGTTTGCCGAATGCCATCACAAACTCGCATGTCCGCCGGAGGAACCGTGGCCGCCCCGACCACGGGTGGTATCAGCCAGCCCAGCCTCGTCGAACGAGGCCACCTCAACCAGTTCCGGCAGCTCAACGCGCTGAACCACCAGCTGGGCGATCCGATCACCACGCCGGATGGCGATCGGAGTGTCCGGATCGAGGTTGATCAGCGCCACCTTGATCTCGCCGCGATAGCCAGCGTCGATGGTGCCGGGGCTGTTGACGATCGAAAGCCCAACGCGGGCAGCCAAACCAGAACGCGGATGCACCAGGCCAACCATGCCGTGCGGGATGGCCACCGCGACCCCGGTGGGCACCAACGCCCGTCGTCCGGGCGCCAGTTCGACGTCCTCGGTGCTGTGCAAGTCCACCCCGGCGTCGCCGTTGTGGGCCCGCACGGGCATGGGGAGGTCGCGGTCGAGACGAACCACCGCGAGACTGCTGGGCACGAGGGAAAAGACTACCCTTGACCGGGTGTCAGGCACGCAGGTCACCGCGCAAACCGTGCGCTACCACGAACGACTCTGGGTGCCGTGGTGGTGGTGGCCGATCGGCCTCGGTCTGGCAGCCCTGCTGGCCGCTGAGGTGAACATGGGTGTCCGGCCGCTACCGGACTGGCTGGCTTATGCCGTGCTCTCGGTAGTGGCTGTCGGCGTGTTGCTCTGGCTGGGCCGGATCGAGGTGCGGGTCATCGATGACGGCTCGGATACCGAACTGTGGGCCGGTCAAGCCCACCTGCCGGCCTCGGTGGTGAGCCGGTCGGCGACCGTCCCGCGCACCGCCAAGTCCGCCGCGCTGGGCCGGCAATTGGACCCGGCCGCCTTTGTGCTGCACCGCAATTGGGTTGGCCCGATGGCCTTGGTTGTCCTTGACGACCCGGACGATCCGACGCCGTACTGGTTGGTGAGCAGCCGGCACCCGGAGCGACTACTGGCCGCGCTGCACAGTTGACCGACTAGTGACTCACTAAACCGCGCAATCAGTGCAGATCAGTTCGCCGTTCTTCTCACTGGCCAGCCGGCTGCGATGATGCACCAGAAAGCAGCTTGAACAGGTGAACTCGTCGGCCTGTTTGGGAACCA
>CAYPTG010000037.1:0-11834 GCA_964413455.1 uncultured Mycobacterium sp.
CGATGCTGTCCGGGGTGTACGCCGGGTCGGCGGCCGGGATCGGCATCCGCTCGGCGACCCCTTCGGTGGCGGCCGCGCTGGATGCCGGCGCCGGCAGCCTGACCGCCGCGGTCATGGCGGCGACGCCGACGGTTACCGGCGGGCCGGTGTTCGGCGCCATCGACGGCGGCTACCGGGTGCTGCTCGACGAGCTGGTGACCCGCAGCGCCGCCGAATGGGTGCCGGCCCCGGTGTCGCGGATTGCCCCGGACGACGGCGGCTGGGCGCTGACCGATGGCGCCGGTGTCGCCCGGCGGGCCGACGCGGTGGTGCTGGCCGTCGGCGCCCCACAGACCGCGCGGCTGCTCACCGACGTCGCGCCGGGGGCCGCGACCGCCGCCGCCCGGATTCGGGTGGCCTCGGCGGCGGTGCTGGCCATGGCGGTTCCGGCCGGCATCGGGTTCCCGGAGCGCTCCGGGGTACTGGTCGCCAGCGGAGAAGCGTTGCACGCCAAGGCGATTACCCTGACCACCCGCAAATGGGGCAGCCGCGGATCCGACGACGGGGAGGTGGAACTGCTGCGCATGTCGTTCGGCCGGTTCGGCGACGACCTGGCCGTCAGCACTCCCGAAGAACACCTACGGCAGTGGGCTGTTGCAGATCTGGCCACGGTGTTCGGCCTCACCGTCGACCCCATCGAGATGATCGTGCACCGTTGGATCGACGCGCTGCCGCAGTACCGCCCCGGCCATGCCGAGCTGGCCGGGCAGATCCGGGCCGGTCTGCCGCCCGGGCTGGCGGTGGCCGGCAACTTCCTCGACGGCGTCGGCGTCCCGGGCTGTCTGGTCGCCGCCGGCAGGGCCGCCGAGGCGGTGGTGCTGGCGGTTTGCCGCTCGGAGGCCGAAGCGGCCGACCGTCGCTGACGTGGCACCATGAGTGCCATGGCGCGACTGGACTACGACAAGCTCAACTCCACCGTCCGCTACATGATGATCTCGGTGTTCGCCGTGCAGCCCGGTGCGCTCGACGACGACCGCACCGAGGTCATCGCCGAGGTAGAACGTTTCCTCAAGGAGCGCGAGGGCGATGGAGTGGTGGTCCGCGGCCTCTACGACGTGGCCGGCATGCGCGCCGACGCCGACTTCATGATCTGGACGCACGCCGAGCGGATCGAGGATCTGCAAGCCACCTTCACCGGATTCCGTCGCACCGCCCTGGGGCAGGCCAGTGAGCCGGTGTGGAGCGTGGCCGCGCTGCACCGGCCCGCTGAGTTCAACAAGAGCCACCTGCCGGCGTTCATCGCCGGCGAGGAGCCCGGCGACTACGTCTGCGTCTACCCGTTCGTGCGGTCACTGGAGTGGTACCTGCTGCCCGACGACGAACGTCGCACCATGCTCGTCGAGCACGGCATGGCGGCGCGCGACTACCCCGACGTGCGGGCCAACACCGTCCCGGCGTTCGCCCTCGGCGACTACGAGTGGATCCTGGCCTTCGAGGGTCCCGAGCTGGCCCGCATCGTCGAACTGATGTGGAAACTGCGCTACACCGACGCCCGCCGGCACGTCCGCGAGGAGACCCCGTTTTTCACCGGGCCTCGGCGCAGCGTCGCCGAGCTGGTCGAGGGCCTGGTCTGAGGCTCTCCGATGGCTGAGCTGCACGAAGACCGTCGCCGGGCGCTGTCGTTCGGCGCGATCGCCGATGACTACGACCGGCTGCGGCCCCGCTACGCCCAGGCCACCATCGCCGCCATCACGGCCGGCGGCGGTAGTGCGCTGGACGTCGGCGCCGGCACCGGGATTCTGTCGCGGCAACTGCGGGAGGCCGGGATGGACGTGCTGGCGGTGGAACCCGACCCGGCGATGGCCGCGCTCATCGCCGAGTCAGGCATTCCGGTCGAGGTGGCCAGTTTCGAGACTTGGGATGACGCCGGGCGCACCGTCAACCTGGTGACCTTCGGGCAGTCGTTTCACTGGGTCGATGCCGACGCGGCGATTCCACGGCTGGCCGGGTTGCTGAACCCCGGCGGCGCGGTGGTACTGCTGTGGAACAAGCTGCGCCCGGCCCGTCCGTCGAACGACGAGCTGCGTGCGGCCAGCCCGGACTACGTCACCGTCGACGCGGTCAGCGCGGACCCGTCGCACGCCGACGCTGCGCTGGAGGAGTTGCGCCGCCGGTTCGCCGACGCCGGGTTCACCGTGAGCCTGCGCGAGGATTCCTGGACCGAGACCCAGCCCCGCGACCGCTGGCTGGACCTGATCTTCACCTACTCCGCGCACTCCACGCTGCCGGAGGACCGCAGGGATGCGCTGCATGCGGCGCTGGCCGCCGTCATCGGTGACGGCGACGTTGAGATTGCCGCCTCGACGATCGCGCTGATCGCCGAGAAATAGCTGCTCGTCGCTGCTCGCTCAGGTAGCACATTATCCGTATCACAGATGTGATACAGTCGATCATGGACTTGGTGTGGCCGACGGCCGTCGTCCAGCATATGTGGGACGGCCACCAGATCACGCCGGCCCATGCAGAGGAAGCGCTGGCTGATCCTTACGTCCTGGCGTACTTACCCGACCCGGCGAGCAGGTCGGGTCAGTCGGATCGCTACATCGGAATGTGCACGAGCCTTGGGGTACTTGTCGTCATTGTCGTGCGACACCAAGGTCGGCAGTACGGGGCCAATGGGTGGCCGGCCAACGAACGAGACACGAAAGCATATTGGGACAACCGCAGGGAGTTGGAAGATGGCTAGAGCGACATCGCCGAGTGGATTGCCATCGGAGTTGCAGCAGGAAGCGTTCGATCTGGAGCGCGACGATCTACCCCAGCTGCGTGAATCCACCCCCACCACCCCGAATCTTGCAAAGTCCGAAGTCGTCCACGTTCGGCTAAGCCAAGCTGAGCTGGTGCAGTTGCGGCAGGCGGCGGGCGACTCCGGCCGAAGCGTTTCGGACCTTATCCGCGGGGCGGTTCACAGATACCTCGCCGAGCGTGAGGTTAGCGGCGAGGTACAGGATCTCATCCTCGCTTTGCACGACCGAGGACTGAAGCTAGTGCCGATTCCGTCGACCGACTCGTAGCAGCCTGGCCCTGAAACCCGCGTTACTAGCCGGGCAGCGAGCCTGACTCGCTTGGTTCCAGCCGCAAACAAACCGAGTTAATGCAGTACCGCTGATCGGTCGGCGTCGGGTAGCCCTCGCCAGTGAACACATGCCCCAGGTGGCTGTGGCAGTTGGCGCACAGCACCTCCACCCGGTGCCGCCCCAGCGAGTCGTCCGGACGCAGGATCACCGCGTCACTGCGGGCCGGGTCGAAGAACGACGGCCACCCGCAGTGCGACTCGAATTTCTCTGTGCTGCGGAACAATTCGGCCCCGCAGGCCCGGCACTGGTAGACGCCCTCGGCGGTGGTGTCGGTGTATTCGCCGGTGAACGGCTGCTCGGTGCCGGCCTCCCGCAGCACGTGGTATTCATCCGGCGTCAGCCGCGAGCGCCACTCGTCGTCGCTGAGCGCCACGACGGGCCGCGGCGTCATGCCGGCACCGCTTCGGGCCGTCGCGCCATCCACGGCGGGTCGATGCTGCCCTCGTCGAGCCGGCCGTCAGCCTTGGCGTCCAGGTACCGGAAATACAGCACGCAGAACACCACCACCAGCATCAGCGACCAGCCATACGTGATCTTCATGTACTCCAGGAAACGCCCGGTGGTCGGCCAGCGCCACATCAGCCAGCGATCCAACGTCAAAAAGCCGTAGGTGGCCAGCCACGCCGGCCAGTTACGCAGCACCGAGTTCGGCAGTACCACCGTCATCAGGAACGGGAACAGCATCATCGAGTAGTAGCCCTGGGCCAGCGACAACACCAGCCAGGAGGCGATCAGCAGCACCCCGGACGAGGTGAGCATCCAAAACAGCGGGTCCCGCTGACGGTAGTAGCGGTACAGCAGCCACAGACTGCCCGCCGCCAGCGCCACGAACAGCAGCCGCAGCGCGGTGATCAGCCACATCGGCAGGCCGTAGTAGATGCCGTTGCCCAGCACCGAGGAGTTGAAGTAGTCGCGGGTGGACAGGATGTAGGGCAGCGTGCGGTGCACGAAGTTGCCGGGGTCCGGCGTCAGCGGCCAGGCCACCAGATTGAACGCCACCGGCACCCCGATCGACGCGATCAGCGCCCGCCACTGCCGGTTGAGCAGCGGCAACAGCAACAGCACCGCCAACACCGGTTTGACCACCAGCGACAGCCCAATTGCGATGCCCGCCAACCATTCCCGGCTCATCCGGCCATCCAGCAGCCACCGGAAGAACAGCACCTCGGCCAGCAGCACACAGCCGTTGATGTTGGTGAACACCAGCGTGTTGGTTACCGATTCGGTGACGAAGATCGCCGCCAGCAGCCCGGGCAGGGCAGGGGAGCTCAGCGGAAACTTGAACAGCCGCACCAGCAGGCAGGCCGCAGCGATGATCGCCACCGTGTTGAGCACGATGAACCAGTTGCGTGCGGCGAACTCGCTGTCGATGTAGCCGAACGGCGCCATCAGCAGGGTGCCGCCCGGTGGGTAGAGGTAGTGCGGGTCCACCTGGTCGAAATGCTCGTTATAGATGTCGTGCACGGCGCGGAAGTTGCGCACCGCGCGGTACACCGGGGCCCAGTCGTCGGTGACGTAGCCGTTGGAGGTCAGCACATAGCTGCGGTGGATGATCGACATGATCGCGATCGGCCACAGCGCTGTTCGGAAGACGGCCTGAGTGCTCGGCGCGCTGGTCCGGGGTCCGAATGCGGCGCGGATCGTATCGGCGAAAGCCACGACGGCACCGTACACCGATCGGCTAGCAAGGCCGGTCAGGCCGGGCAGAAGGTGTCGGTCGCTGGGAGTTCGCCGGACTCCAGGTAACTCACGATCGGCCCCGCCGCGCACGGCGAATACACGCTGGCCCCGTGCCCGGTGCCCTGCCACATCACCCGTCGGCTGGTCGCACCGGCGTTAATGACGCTGGCCGCCATCGCCGGTACCCCCTGGGTTCCGACGATCGGATCGTTCTGCACCCCGAGCAGCAGCACATTGACCTTGAGATTCTTGGGGTCCTGGGGGGCCGCGCCGCTGGGCCAGTTGAGGCATTTGACCAAGTTCAGCGCCGCCACCGCGCCGAACTGCGGGTAGATCTTGCCCCAGGCGATGACCAGTTCACGGACCCGATCGGGGGTGGGACGGTTCAGCGCGTCGCTGCAGGTGTTGACGAACTGGCCATCGGTGCCGCGCAGCGCATCGGCCTGGTTGGCCAGGCTGTTGAGCAGGTTGACGTCACCGGAACGGGCCGCGGCCAGCGCCTTGGCCAGCTTGTCGGTGTTGGCGATCCGGTCGCCGGTGGGGTAGCCCAGCGCGGTGATGATGGCGTTGGCCAGCACTGCCGTCGACATCCCGCCGGGTCCGCGGCCGGCCCGGGCGGCAGCCAGCAGGCCGTCCACCGCGCCCTTGGGATCCGGCGCGAGCGGACAGTTGACCGCCGAGCATTGGGTGGCGAAAGCGTCCAGCGCGGCCTGCTGCGCCTTGACCTGATCCTCGGCGGCGGCTTCGGCGGCCACCCCCGGCGGGATGGGGGAGTCCAGCGCCAGCCGGGCCACCTTCTCCGGGTGCGAGCCGGCGTAGGCCAGCGCCACCTGCGCCCCGTTGCCAACGCCCAGCAGCGCCAGCCCCGGCACGTCCCAGGTGCTGCGCAGCCGCTCCAAATCCTCAGCGGCACGGGCGTTGTCGTAGGCCGAGTCGCCCGGCGCGATGGAGTCGGTGCAGCCGGTGGTCGCGGTCAAGGTGATGGTGCCCAGGTTGGCGACCGGGTCGTCGCCGGGCTGGGACTGGGCCTGCTCACGCATCTGCTGACGGTCGAACGCGTCACGGCAATCGATCGGACTCGACATCCCCATGCCGCGGCGGTCCACCGCGACGATCGGGTGGCTGGCCAGCACGTCCGGCCCGGACCGGGTCAGCCACACCGGCAGCTGCAGCGACGACGGCAGATCCGAGCCGGTGGTGAACACCAGCGGCCCGGCATCCGGGGGAGTCTTCACCGAGCGGGCCCGCATCACCCCGATGGTCAGGGTGCCGGTGGCCCCGGCGATCGAATCCAGGTCGGCGTCGTAGTTGGCGCACTCCAGCTGCACACCCGGGGTGGGCGGCGCGCCGGCGTCCCCGAAACCCTTTGCGGTGCAGTCCTTCCACACCAGATCGTTCTTCGGGGCCTCAATGGCCAGCGGGCCACCGGCGGCGTTGCTGGTGACCGGACCGGCCCCCGGGTTGCGCGCGGAGTCGGTGGCGAACTTCGGGTCGGCGGCCAGCCACGGCGCGCAACCGGTCGCCAGCATCAGCACCGCGACGGCGGCAGACACCGTGCTGAACACCCGACCCTGCCGACGCATGGTCACCACAGTACGTAACGGGTGTAGAGGTATCCCTGCGCGTCGGACAGCAGATGCGCGCGTCGCATCCGGGTGAGCACATCGTCGCCGCCGGCGGTGATGCGCGGCGCCTCGCCGCCGACCAGCATCGGGGCCCACGTCAGGCACAACTCGTCGAGCAGTCCGGCGGCGACGAAGGCGCCGAGCAGGCTGGGCCCGCCCTCGGTGAGCACCTGCACCAGCCCCAGACCGGCCAACTTCTCCAACAGTGTGCCCAGATCCACCCGCTCCGGGTCGCCGGCCGAGCAGTCCAGTACTCGGGCCGACGTCCCCACCCGGCGCCGGGCGGCGTCCACGGATGCCGTACAGGTCAGCACCAGCGGGGGCACCTCGGCCTGCGTCAGCACCGGCAGGTCGTGCTCGATCACCCCGGATCGGGTCACCAGGGCAATCGGCGGGATTTCGCTTTGGCCGCGCCCGGCGCGGCGCTGCCGCCCGGCGGCCGTCATCCGGGCACCGCCGTAGTTCTCGGTGCGGGCGGTGCCGGCGCCTACCACGATGACATCGGCCAGCTCCCGCTGCAGCGCGAACAGCCGCCGGTCACCGGGCCCGCCCAGGCCGCCGGAGGTGCCGTCGCTGCTGGCCCCACCGTCCAGGCTGGCGATCATGTTGGCGCGCACCACACATCGGGGCGGATCGGCGGGATAGCTGTAGAGCCGGTAGAGCTCGTCGTCATCCAGCGCGTCGAGGTCGTCCATCACCAGATTGCAACACGGCGCAGCCGCACACGTCGATACAGTTCTCCCATGCCCGGGCACCTGGTGGACCGCCACCCCACGGTGTCGCCGCAACGGCTGATCGCCCAGCTGGTGCCGCCCCCGACATTCGCCGACGTCAGCTTCGAGGGCTACCGGCCCGACCCCGCCGAGCCCAGCCAGTCCGCCGCGGTCGGTTCCTGCCTGAGCTTCTGCGAGGAGGCCCAGCGCCGCCGCGCCGGGCGCAAGAAGATGTTCGGCAAGCGTGAGCCGCTGCCCGGTACGGGCCTGTACCTGGACGGCGGATTCGGCGTTGGCAAGACCCACCTGCTGGCGTCGGCCTACTGGCGGCTGCCGGATTCGGCCGAGCACCCCAAAGCGTTCGCCACCTTCGGTGAGCTCACCCAGCTGGCCGGCGTCTTCGGCTTCACCGAGTGCATCGACCTGCTCGGCGACTACACCGTGCTGTGTATCGACGAGTTCGAGCTGGACGACCCGGGCAACACCACGCTGGTCTCCCGGATGCTCTCCCAGCTGGTGGAGCGTGGGGTGTCGGTGGCCGCGACGTCGAACACCCTGCCCGAACAGCTCGGCGAAGGCCGGTTCGCCGCCCAGGACTTCCTACGTGAAATCAACACGCTGGCAAGCATTTTCACCACCGTGCGCATCGAAGGGCCGGACTACCGGCACCGTGGGCTGCCACCGGCGCCCGAGCCGCTGTCCGATCAGGAGGTCGCCGAGCGCGCCGAGTTGGTGCCCGGCGCCACCCTCGACGACTTCGACGCGCTGTGCGCGCACCTGGCCACCATGCACCCGTCGCGCTACCTGACGCTGATCGAAGGGGTGTCGGCGGTACACATCACCGGAGTGCACCCGCTGGACGACCAGAACGTCGCGCTACGGCTGGTGGCGCTGACCGACCGGCTGTACGACGCCGGGATTCCGGTGGTGGCCTCCGGCGCCAAACTGGACACCCTGTTCTCCCCGGAGATGCTCGACGGCGGCTACCGCAAGAAATACCTGCGGGCCACATCGCGGCTGCTGGCGCTGTCCAGAATCGGGAATACCGACCTCTGAAGCGGACGTGTTTGGGGAACCCCTACACCGAGCACTCGGGCGTTTCATACACTCGGGCCTATGGCAGGCCTGCATAAGTCCCAAGAGCGGCTCGATATGAGCAAGATCGAGAACCGGCTCGACACCGTCCCTCAGATGTTCCGCGCCCGAGTCGCGGCCAGCCCGAACGGGGAAGCGTTGCGCTACCCGGACGGTGACGGCTGGTCCAGCCTCACCTGGGCGCAGGTGGGCGAGCGGGTGGACAACCTCGCCGCCGGCCTGATCGCGCTGGGCATCAACCCCGAGGATCGGGTCGCGCTGGCGTCGGGAACCCGCTACGAGTGGGTGATCGCCGACTTCGCGATCCTGGCCGCCGGGGCCGCCACCACCACGGTGTACCCGACCACCAACGCCGAAGACGTGGCGTTCATCGTCGCGAACTCCGGCAGCCGGGTGGTCATCGCCGAGGACCAGAAGCAGGTCGACAAGCTCGTCGCGCACCGCAGCGAGGTGCCGTCGGTGGAGAAGATCGTCATCATCGACGGCGTCGGTGACGGCGACGACGGTGACTGGGTGATGAGCCTCGATGACCTCGAACAGCTCGGCAAGCAGCTGTTGGCCGACTCGCCGAACGCGGTCAACGACCGCGTCGACGCCATCCGCGCCGACCAGCTGGCCACCCTGATCTACACCTCGGGTACCACCGGCAAGCCCAAGGGCGTGCGGTTGAAGCAGTCGTCGTGGACCTACACCGCCGCCGCGCTGGACTCCATCGGCGCGCTGTCGGAGAAGGACCTCAACTATCTGTGGCTGCCGCTGGCGCACGCCTTCGGCAAGGTGATGCTGGCGGTCCCGCTGGCCATCGGTTTCCCGACGGTCATCGACGGCCGGGTCGACAAGATCGTCGAGAACCTGGCGATTATCCGACCCACCTTCATGGGCGCGGTCCCGCGCATCTTCGAGAAGGTGCACGGAAAGGTCAACGAGTCGATGGCCAACGAGGGCGGCGCCAAGAAGTCGCTGTTCGACTGGGCTACCGGCGTCGGCCTGCAGATGTCGCGGGCCAAGCAGGCCGGCGAGCGCCCCTCAGCGCTGCTGAGCCTGCAGTACAAGCTGGCCGACAAGCTGGTGTTCGCCAAGATCCGGGAGCGCTTCGGCGGACGGCTGCGGTTCTTCATCTCCGGCTCGGCGGCGCTCGACCGCGATATCGCCCAGTGGTTCGACGCCATCGGCATCCCGGTGTTGGAGGGCTACGGGCTGACCGAGACCTCGGCGGCGTCGTCGCTGAACCGGCCGAACGCCTACCGGTTCGGCACCGTGGGATGGACCTTCCCGGAGACCGACGTCAAGATCGCCGAGGACGGCGAGATTCTGCTCAAGGGCCCCGGCGTGATGAACGGCTATCACGATCTTCCGGAGGCCACCGCCGAGGCGATCGACCCCGACGGCTGGTTCCACACCGGTGACATCGGCGAGCTCGACGCCGAGGGATTCCTGCGGATCACCGACCGCAAGAAGGATATGTTCAAGACGTCGCAGGGCAAATATGTTGCGCCGTCGGCGATTTCGGCCAGCTTCAAGGGCATCTGCCCGTATGCCAGCGAGATCATCGTCTACGGCGAGGGCAAGCCGTACTGCGTGGCGCTGGTCAGCCTGGACGCTGAGGCGATCAAGGACTGGGCGGCGGCCAACGGGCTTGGCGACAAGTCGTTCGGCGAGATCGCCCGCGACGACAAGACCCGCGATATGGTCGGCGGCTACGTCGAGCAGCTCAACAAGCACCTCAACCGGTGGGAGCAGGTGAAGCGGTTCACCATCATCGACCGCGAGCTGACGGTGGAGGCCGGTGACCTGACCCCGAGCCTCAAGCTCAAGCGCAAGGTCGTGGTGGACAACTTCCACGACCGGATCGACAACCTGTACGGGTAGCCGGCGGCGCCGCCCGGCAGGCTCAGGTCGGTGGGTGGTCGGCGTTGGCCGCCGCCGCCGACTCGGACAGCTCGGCCAGCAGCGGCGGCACGTCCATCTCCGGGACGACGGCCTCGATCATCACCATCCGGTCGGGCTGGGTGGTCGCCGCTTGCAGCGCGTCGTCCAATTCCCCTTGCGTGCGAACGCGGAATTGCAGATGGTCCTGGACGCCGAGCGCTCGGGGGATGTCGAGCCAGTTCCACGACACGATGTCGTTGTAGTACGCGTCGCGCCCGTGGATCGCGCGTTCCACCGTGTAGCCGTCGTTGTTCACCAGGACGATCACCGGGGCCAGGCCTTCCCGGCTGAAGGAGCCGAGTTCCTGAATCGTCAGCTGGGCGGCACCGTCGCCAATCAACAGCACCGGACGGTGGTTGCGCTGGGCCAATCCCGCGCCCAGCGCGGCGGGCAGGGTGTAGCCGATCGACGCCCAGAGCGGTTGGCCGATGAACGTCACGTCGCGCGGCAGCCGATGTCCGGCCATCCCGTAGAACGAGGTGCCCTGGTCGGCCAGCACGATATTGCCGGGGGTCAGCGCGGCAGAAACGCTGTCCCACAACATTTCTTGGGTCAACGGCTGGTCCCGCGTGGTCGGGCTGGGAGCCGCGTCGGCGGTGGCCGTCGGCAGGGTCGGTGAGCGGATGCCGCGTCGGCGCAGGATCGCGGTCAGCGCGTCCAGCGCCACTTTCATCTCCAGCGGTGCGAACATCCGGCCGCCGACCACACTTTGGTTGGGGCCGATATCGATCGTCCGCTTCGGGTCGATCTTCTGGCTGAAGAATCCGCTGACCAGATCGCTGAACTGGACGCCGGCGGTGACCAGGGCCGGGGCGTCTTCGATTGCGCGACGGACCTTTTCGTCACCGGATGCGCCGGAATAGATTCCCAGATAGGTTGGCGAACTCTCGTCGACCAGGCTCTTGCCCCACATCAGGGTGGCGTGCGGCACCTCGTCGGCGGCCAGCAGTGCTTCGAGTTGGGGTACCGCCTCCAGCCGGTGCACCAGCAGGTCGGCCAGCACGGTCAACTGGTGGTCGGCGATGAGTTCGGTGGCAGCCTGGGTGAACAGTGTCAGGGCGTGCGGGCTGGTGCCGCCGGTGTAGCGGGTGAGCAATTCCCGGGGAGGTTCGGTGGGAAAGCGGGCGACGTCGGTTGCCAGCAGCAGATAGCCGGGCAGCTTCTGTTCCCGAACCTCGGACAGCACCCGGTCGATCTCCCGGGTTGCCGTGGCCGGTGCCAGATTGGCTTGCGCGCAGGTGATTTCGCGTGCCATCCGCAGGAAATGCGCGAAGTCGCCGTCACCGAGCGAGTGATGGACGACCCGCCGGGCGCCCTGGGCGTCCTTGGACGGTGCGCCGACGATGTGCACCACCGGGACATGTTCGGCATACGAGCCGGCGATGGCGTTGGTGGCGGACAGTTCACCCACTCCGAAGGTGGTGACCAGCGCCGACATCCCCCGAAGCCGGCCGTAGCCGTCGGCGGCGTACCCGGCGTTGAGCTCGTTGGCGTTGCCGACCCAGCGAATCGTCTGGTGTTCCAATATGTGGTCGAGGAACTCCAGATTGAAATCACCAGGGACACCGAATATTTCGGTGACGTTCAGCTCGGCCAGCCGGTCGAGGAGGTAGTCGCCGACGGTGTAGCCGGCGGCGGGTGTCGGGGCCATGGGAAAAAGGTAACAACGAGTGCCG
>CAYPTG010000038.1:0-11755 GCA_964413455.1 uncultured Mycobacterium sp.
CCGCGCACTACGTGGCCTCCGGCGAACAGGACGCCTTCGAGTACGTCCGCGACCTGCTCAGCTTCCTGCCGCCCAACAACCACGCCGAGCCGCCGCGCTATCCGGCGCCGCCGCATCCGGGTGCCATCGAGGACAACCTCACCGACGAGGACCTGGAACTGGACACCCTGATCCCGGACTCCCCCAACCAGCCCTACGACATGCACGAGGTGATCACCCGGATTCTCGACGACGACGAGTTCCTGGAGATCCAGGCCGGTTACGCCCAGAACATCATCATCGGCTTCGGGAGAGTCGACGGTCGACCAGTTGGAATTGTGGCCAACCAGCCCACCCAGTTCGCCGGCTGCCTGGACATCGACGCCTCGGAGAAGGCGGCGCGGTTCGTCCGGACCTGCGACTGCTTCAACATCCCGATCATCATGTTGGTGGACGTGCCGGGGTTCCTGCCCGGCACCGAGCAGGAATACAACGGCATCATCCGGCGCGGCGCCAAGCTGCTGTACGCCTACGGCGAGGCCACCGTTGCCAAGATCACCGTCATCACCCGCAAGGCGTACGGCGGTGCCTACTGCGTGATGGGTTCCAAGGACATGGGCTGTGACGTCAACGTGGCCTGGCCGACCGCCCAGATCGCGGTGATGGGCGCCTCCGGTGCGGTGGGCTTCGTCTACCGCAAGCAGCTCAAAGACGCAGCCAAAAACGGCGACGACGTCGAGGAGTTGCGGCTGGAGTTGCAGCGCGACTACGAGGACACCCTGGTGAACCCGTATATCGCCGCCGAACGCGGGTTCGTCGACGCGGTGATCCCGCCGTCGCACACCCGCGGCTACATCGCGACCGCGCTCCGGCTGCTGGAACGCAAGATCGTGCTGACCCCGCCGAAGAAGCACGGGAACATCCCGCTGTAGGAAGCGAACACGAGACACCGAGCATGAGACACGAAGACATCACCGAGGTCAGCGACCCGCATCAGCTGACTATCGATCAGCCCGAGCACGCCGTCCCGGAGATCCGGGTGATCAAGGGCCAGCCCACCGACGCCGAGCTGGCCGCGGTGGTGAGCGTGCTGGCGGCCGCGGCCGACCGGGCGACGGCACCGCACGCCGAGGAGTTGAACCTGTGGGGTCATCCGGTGGACAAGCTGCGCTATTCGGTCACCAGCGGGCAGCGGGTCACCCTGCAGGAGCGCACCCATATGCGGAGATGATGCGGCGGTGATGCGGCGCTCCTCCCTTCGCGGCTCCGCCGCGACCATCGTCGCCGCCGGTCGATGACGCGCGTTGTGCTGGGGTCGGCGTCGACCGGACGGCGGCGCGTACTGCGCGACGCCGGGATAGACCCACTGGTCGTGGTCTCCGGGGTGGACGAGGACGCCCTCCTCGCCGAACTCGGCGCCGACGCCGATCCTGGCCGGGTGGTCAGCGCGCTGGCCGCCGCCAAGGCCGAGGCGGTGTGCGGCTGCCTGGATTCCGGGGTCGCGGCGGACTGCGTGGTGATCGGCTGCGACTCCATGCTTTACCTCGACGGCCGGCTCAGCGGTAAACCGGGAACCGCGGAACAGGCTCGGCGGCAATGGATTTCGATGGCCGGTCACGAGGGGCGGTTGTTCACTGGGCACTGCGTGATCCGGCTGCACGACGGCGCCGCGGTGGCAACCGAGACCGCGGCCGAGGTCACCACGGTGCGGTTCGGGGTTCCCACCGAGAGCGAGCTGGAGGCCTACATCGGCACCGGCGAACCGCTAGGCGTCGCGGGCGGGTTCACGCTCGACGGTTTGGGCGGCTGGTTCGTCGACGGCATCGACGGTGATCCGTCGAATGTGGTGGGCCTCGGCCTGGCGGTCACCCGGCGGTTGCTGACGTCGGTCGGGTGTTCCATCGGAGACCTGTGGGCAACCAACCCGGTCCGCGCCTAGCGCCGAGATCGACGAAATGGCAGATTCTTCTCGCACTTCCCCGCCCAAACTCACGTTTGGGCCAACGGACTAGGCTTTTGCTTGTGCCACTACCTGCCGATCCGAACCCTGCCCTGCAGCAATACGCCCATCCCGAACGGCTGGTCACCGGCGATTGGCTCTCCGGCCATATTGGCACCCCTGGCCTGGCGATTGTGGAGTCCGATGAGGACGTTCTGCTCTACGACGTCGGCCACATCCCCGGCGCGGTCAAGGTGGACTGGCACACCGATCTCAACGATCCGCATGTGCGGGACTACATCAACGGCGAGCAGTTCGCCGAGCTGATGAACCGCAAGGGCATCTCCCGAGACGACACCGTGGTGATCTACGGCGACAAGAGCAACTGGTGGGCGGCCTACGCGCTGTGGGTGTTCACCCTGTTCGGCCACCCGGATGTCCGGCTGCTCAACGGCGGCCGGGATCTCTGGCTGGCCGAAGGCCGCGACACCACGCTGGAGGTTCCGGACCGGACCAGCACCGGCTATCCGGTGGTGGACCGCGATGACGCCCCGATCCGGGCCTACCGCGAGGACGTGCGCGACGCCCTGGGCACCGCCACCTTGATCGACGTCCGTTCGCCCCAGGAGTACACCGGTGAACGCACCCACATGCCGGACTACCCCGAAGAGGGTGCGCTGCGCGCCGGTCACATCCCGACCGCGGTGTCGGTGCCGTGGGCGCGGGCGGCCGACGACGCCGGCCGGTTCCGCAGCCGCGAGGAGCTGTCGGAGATCTACGATTTCGTCAAGCCCGACGGAAACACCATCGCCTACTGCCGGATCGGCGAGCGGTCCAGCCACACCTGGTTCGTGCTGACCCACCTGCTCGGTATCCCCGGGGTGCGCAACTACGACGGTTCCTGGACCGAATGGGGCAACACCGTGCGGGTGCCGGTGGTCGACGGCGATCAGCCGGGCTCGGTGGCCCCGCTGACATGACCCTGCCGGCTGCACTGGCCGAGGTGGTCTCCGAGTTCGGTGAGGTCACCGGCCAGGACAAGCTCACGCTGCTGCTGGAATTCGCCAATGAGCTGCCACCGCTGCCCGCCGACCTGGAGGAAGCGGCGATGGAGCCGGTGCCGGAATGCCAGTCACCGCTGTTCCTGCACGTCGACGCCGACGACCCGGAGCGAGTGCGGCTGTATTTCAGCGCGCCAGCCGAGGCGCCGACGACCCGGGGTTTCGCCTCGATCCTGGCGACCGGGCTGGACGGCCAGTCGGCGGCCGCGATCCTGGCGGTGCCCGACGATTTCTACGCCGCGCTGGGGCTGGCCAAGCTGATCAGCCCGCTGCGGTTGCGGGGCATGTCAGCGATGCTGACCCGAATAAAGCGGCGGCTCACGTAGCGGACGCGGCGAAGGCCGCTGTGCCCGGATCGGCACGGTGGGCGGGGCCCACATCTGCCTGGCAGCCACCGGCGGCCTCGATGTGGGGTAGCCGGGCCGCACCGGCATCGGGGGCCGCATCGGGTGCGCAGGCCGGCCAGGCCGGGGCGGCTGACGCATCGGGACCGGCTGACGCCGTGGCATCGGCTGGCGCATCGGCCCCGAAGCGGGCATCGGGAACGGCATCGAAATCGGCCGGGTGTGCGCCGTCATCGCCGCCGGCAGCTGCACCACATCGACCACCACCGGAGGTTGCATCCGGTGTTCGGCCACCGCCAGAATGGCCGCACCGAAAGCCACGATCGCCCCGCCGAGCAGCGCCCCGCCGATGGTGTCGGTGACGATGTGCGCACGCGAGTACAGCGTCACGAACGCCACCGACGCGACGCCGGCCATCGCCAGCAGCGCCAGCACCGCCCGGGTGGCTCGGCTGCGGCCGATACCCAGACACACCGCCACCATGCCGAAGAACGCCGCCCACAGGGTGACGTGGCCGGACGGGAAAGCGTGCGCGTAGCGCGGCAGAAAATCCCGGCCACCGATCACCGCTTTGAGTGCTTCTTCGACTCCCAGACCGACGCCGACCGCCGCGACCACCAGGACCGCCCGGATCTCCGATCGTGCCTGCCAGGCCAGCAGGATGGCGCACACGATTACGGCGACCGCGAAACGAACCGGCTGACCCAGGAAGTGGTGCACCGACGCCGCGTAGGTCTGCCACGCACCGGTGCGGTGCGCACTGAACCAGCCTTCCACCGCCCGGTCCAGCCGTCCCAACCGGTTGGCGTCGATCTCGAAGGCCATCCCGGCCAGGATCAGCATCAACCCGGCGGCCAGCCAGCCCGATCCGACCCGCGCCCAGCACCACAACGCGACCACGATGAGCAGGGTGGCCACGATCCGTAGCAGTGTCGCGGTGATGTCGATCATCAGTTAGGTATCGCCCCTGCCGCCTGATTTCGTTTCATCCGCTCGATAGTCACCCATTGTGGACCAGCCTGGGTCTGATGGCCACCGCCAACGCTCTAGGCCCGATTGCCGGACTCCTCAGCGGCTCACTGCGCTGCGCCGCATCGTCGCCCGGCTAGACCTGATTGCCGGACTCCTCAGCGGCTCACTGCGCTGCGCCGCATCGTCGCCCGGCTAGACTCCCCGCGAACTCTTCTTCTTAAACCGGTTCTTAGAGTCCACAGGAGGCGCGGTGCCCGCTCAGAGTCAGACCATCTCCAAGGTCCTCGTCGCCAACCGCGGCGAGATCGCGGTGCGGGTCATCCGGGCGGCCAAGGACGCCGGTCTGGCCAGCGTCGCGGTGTACGCGGAGCCGGACGCCGACGCCCCGCACGTCCGGCTGGCCGACGAGGCCTTCGCGCTCGGCGGGCAGACCTCGGCGGAGTCTTACCTGGACTTCGGCAAGATTCTCGACGCGGCCGCCAAGTCCGGCGCCGATGCCATCCATCCCGGTTACGGATTCCTGTCCGAGAACGCCGATTTCGCCCAGGCCGTCATCGACGCCGGGTTGATCTGGATCGGCCCCAGCCCGCAGGCCATCCGCGACCTCGGCGACAAGGTGACCGCCCGGCACATCGCCGCGCGGGCCAAGGCCCCGCTGGTGCCGGGCACCCCGGACCCGGTCAAGGACGCCGACGAGGTGGTGGCCTTCGCCAAGGAGTACGGCGTCCCGGTGGCGATCAAGGCGGCCTTCGGCGGCGGCGGGCGCGGCATGAAGGTGGCCCGCACCGTCGAGGAGATCCCCGAGCTCTTCGAGTCGGCCACCCGGGAGGCTATTGCCGCGTTCGGCCGCGGCGAGTGTTTCGTCGAGCGCTACCTGGACAAACCCCGGCACGTCGAGGCGCAGGTGATCGCCGACCAGCACGGCAACGTGGTGGTCGCCGGCACCCGGGACTGCTCACTGCAGCGCCGCTTCCAGAAGCTGGTCGAAGAAGCGCCGGCACCCTTTTTGACCGACGCGCAGCGCTCGGAGATCCACGAGTCGGCCAAGCGGATCTGCAAGGAGGCCGGCTACTACGGCGCGGGCACCGTCGAGTACCTGGTCGGGCAGGACGGGCTGATCTCCTTCCTGGAGGTCAACACCCGTCTGCAGGTCGAGCACCCGGTCACCGAGGAAACCTCCGGCATCGACCTGGTGCGTGAGCAGTTCCGCATCGCCAACGGCGAAAAGCTGGACATCACAACCGATCCCGAGCCGCGCGGGCATTCCATCGAGTTCCGGATCAACGGCGAGGACGCCGGCCGCGGGTTCCTGCCCGCGCCGGGGCCGGTCAACCGTTTCGAGCCGCCCACCGGGCCGGGGGTGCGGCTGGACTCCGGGGTCCAGACCGGTTCGGTGATCGGCGGGCAGTTCGACTCGATGCTGGCCAAGCTGATCGTCACCGGTGTGGACCGCCATCAGGCGCTGCAGCGGGCCCGACGCGCGCTGGACGAGTTTCAGGTCGAGGGCCTGGCCACCGTGATCCCGTTCCACCGGGCAGTGGTCAGCGACCCGGCGTTCATCGGAGACGAGAACGGCTTCACCGTGCACACCCGCTGGATCGAAACCGAGTGGGACAACGCCGTTGAGCCGTTCACCGGCGGCGGTGCGGTCGATGAGGAAGAGTCTCAGCCGCGCCAGACCGTCGTCGTCGAGGTCGGTGGCCGCCGGCTGGAAGTGTCGCTGCCCGCCGATTTGGCGCTGGGCAACGGCGCCGGGGCCGAGCCCGGGGTGATCCGCAAGAAGCCCAAGCCGCGTAAGCGTGGCGCGCATGCCGGTGCGGCGGCCTCCGGTGACGCGGTAACCGCCCCGATGCAGGGCACCGTGGTCAAGGTCGCCGTGGAGGAAGGCCAGACGGTGGCCACCGGCGATCTGGTGGTGGTGCTGGAGGCGATGAAAATGGAGAACCCGGTCACCGCGCACAAGGACGGTGTCATCACCGGGCTGGCCGTGGAGGCCGGCGCCGCGATCACCCAGGGCACGGTGCTCGCCGAGATCAAGTGAGTTCGTCGCGCAGCCGGGCCAGGGATTTGGCCAGCAGCCGCGACACATGCATCTGCGAGATACCGACCCGCTCGGCGATCTGGGTTTGACTCAGCGATTCGAAGAACCGCAGCACCAGCACGGTGCGTTCGCGTTCCGGCAGGGCGGCCAGCAGCGGCCGTAACGCCTCCCGGTTCTCGATCCGGTCCAGGCTGGGGTCGGTGTCGCCGAGACTGTCGAGGATCGCCGGGGCGTCCTCGTCGCCGCCGGCGCCGTCGATGGACAGCGTGTTGTAGGAACTGCCAGCCACCAGACCCTCGACCACCTCCTCGCGGTCCATGCCGAGTTCGGCGGCCAACTCCGAGGCCGTCGGCGCCCGGCCCAGCCGCTGGGACAGCTCCGCGGTGGCCGCACCCAGCTGCAGGTGCAACTCCTTGAGCCGCCGGGGCACCTTGACCGACCAGCTATTGTCCCGAAAGTGCCGGCGGACCTCCCCCATGATGGTGGGCACCGCGAACGCCACGAACTCCGATCCGGTGTCGACGTCGTAGCGGTTGACCGCGTTGACCAAACCCACCCGCGCCACTTGAGTCAGGTCGTCGCGGGATTCGCCGCGGCCGTGGAATCGCCGGGCGATGTGGTCGGCCAGCGGCAGGCAGCGCGCCACAATCCGGTCGCGATGCTGACGGTGCTCCGGTGAACCGGGCTCCAGCGTGGCCAGCTCCCGGAACAGCTCCGGCACGTCGGCGTACTCGGACTTGGGCCGGGAAGACTGGGCTTCCGGACGGTTCACCTCGCGGCGCCTGCTCGCCTCGTCGTCAAGGTGATGCCGAAGACGCGCCGCTGCGCGCTAGCGTCATGGCCGTTGTTGAAGGTCTGCATCTCGTGGGTTAGCGAGCTCAGCACATGCCAGCTGAAGCTGCCCTCGGTGACCACGTCGTAGGTGTCGCAGGTGGTGGACGCTTCGACCACCAACACGTCCTCGCCCGGGTCGACGACCACGACCAGCACCGCCTCCGGGGTGGCCGAGCGGATCAGCCGGGTGCAGGCTTCGTCGACGGCCAGCCGCAGGTCGGCGACGGTGTCGACATCCAGGTCGGAGAAGGTGCCGACGGCGCCGACCATGGTGCGCAGCAGCGCCAGATTCTCCAGTCGCGCAACCACTCTCAGCTCCATCGCGGCGGGGCTGCGCATCGCCCCGCTGTGCTGAGGATCGCCGTGCGTCATCGGCCCTCCCGCGGGCCGGACAGCTCCCACACGCTGGCTGACATCCGGTCGGCCAGCCGAGTGACGGTGTCGCGCCCGGAGCGCTGGCCGCCGCACGCCATCGCTTGCAGCACCGTGTTGTTGCGCAACCGGGCCTCGCCCTGGCACACCCAGGTCAGCGGAATCCCGATCTGCTGTTTGCGCCAGCGCACCGCGTCGGCGTCGACCACCGGGACGGTGAAGTTCCACGCGGCGTCACCACCGGTTCCCAGCGCGCGCTGGCCGTCGCAGCCCCTGGCGGCCGCACTTGCCGTGCCGAACGCCGACGCCGCGGCGGCCCGGTCCGGGTAGACGGCGACGGCCTCGGCCACCACCTGTTCGCGGCGTTCGCCGTCGGTGAACAGCAGTACATGAAACCGCGACCAGGTGTCGCCGACGAACGCGGCCATACCGACGGCATCCAGCGCCGAGCACACCGGGGCCGCCGAGGCGCCGTCGATCGGCTCGGACCGGTCGGCGTCGAGTTGCAGCTTGGTGCCGACGATGTCGCTGACGTCAGCCTTGCCGAGCAGGATCTGATCAACGTCGCCGGGCGGCACACCGGCGCTGCCGAACGCGGTAGCGCCGGGCACCGTGTGCGCGCAGCCGGCCGGCATCACCGCCGCCAGGGCCAGGAGTGCTGCGTGCCGCCGCATAGCAATGAATGCTAGTCACTCGCTACTGTCAATTCATGCGTCTGGTGGTCGATCTCAACAAGTGTCAGGGCTACGCGCAATGCGTGCCGTTGGCTCCCGAGGTGCTGCGACTCAGCGGCGAAGAGGCGCTGGTCTACGACCCGAATCCGGACGATTCCCAACGCCAGCAGGTACTGCGGGCGGTGGCGTCCTGCCCGGTGCAGGCCATCATTTGCGAGCTGGATCCACCGGCCGACCGGGACACCAAGTGAGCCAGAACAAGAAGCAGTACTCCTTCGACGAGATCGTCACCACGTTTCGCGCCGAGGGCAGGATCGTCATCGTCGGCGCGTCACTTGCCGGCCTACGTGCCGCCGAAGCGTTGCGGGAGAAGGGTTTTCACGGTTCACTCACCATCGTCGGCGACGAGCCGCACGAACCGTACGACCGGCCACCGCTGTCCAAGCAGGTACTCAAGGGCTGGGTGCCAGCCGATCACACCAAGCTGCCGCGGCTGCGCCGGGTCGACGCCGACTGGAAGCTGGGGGTGGCCGCGGTCGGCCTGGACCGGATCAACCACACCGTCGCGCTGGGCAACGGCGAACAGGTCGGCTACGACCGGCTGCTGATCGCCACCGGCACCAGGGCCCGCCCCTGGCCGGACCCCGAGCAGGGTGCGCTGAGCGGGGTGTTCACCGTGCGGACGGTGGAGGATGCCACCGGCCTGGCCGCCGCGTTGAAGGCCGGGCCGCGCCGGGTGCTGATCGTCGGGTCGGGTTTCGTCGGCTCAGAGATCGCCTCGGTGTGCCGCGACCTGGACCTGCCGGTGACGGTGGCCGAACGGGGCAGCGGTCCGCTGCGCGGGGCACTGGGCGGGGTGATCAGCGATATCGCCGCGGGAATGATGCGCGATGCCGGGGTGGACCTGCGCACCGGCGTGGCGGTCGACGCCCTGGCCGGTGACGCGGCCGGGCGGGTGCGCACCGCGACGCTGTCGGACGGCACGGTGCTCGACGTCGACGTGGTGGTGGCTTCGCTGGGCTCGATCCGCAACGTGGAGTGGCTCGACGGCGCCGGGCTGGCCGCCGGGCAGTGGGGACTGGCCTGCGACGCGGGCTGTCGGGCCTTCGACATCAACGGTGTGGTGACCGACCACATCTTCGTCGCCGGCGACGTGGCCCGGGCCCCGCATGTGCTGTACGGCTACGAGTTCATGTCCCAGGAACATTGGGACAACGCGGTTTCCGGCGCCGAGGTGGCCGCCAACAACATGATCAACCTGGAGGTGGGCCGCCGTCCGCATCTGCCGCTGCCGTCGTTCTGGTCCGGCCAGTTCGGGGTGAACATCAAGAGCGTCGGGGTGTGCTCCTACGGCGACGAGATCGTCTTCACTCAGGGGTCACCGGAGCAGCGCCGGTTCGCTGCCGCCTACGGCAAACGGGGCAGGATCGTCGGTGCGGTTACCTTCAACCACGGCAAGTGGCTGCCCTACTACGCCGAGCTGATCGAAAAGTCCGGGCCGTTCCCTCCCCCGCCGCCCGGCTACGACCGGCCGGCGAACACCGAGGTAGTGCCGGCCCGGTTCCCCGATCCGCGCGAGCCCTCCGGCAACCCCGACGTCGTGCTCACCGGACACGACCCGACCTCCCGGGGTGCGGAGTTCCGACCCCGCAGCCACTAGCTCTCCCCGATCAAGAGGAGTCGACCATCATGGATGCCGCCACCGCCTGGGCCGAGGCGATGAAGTTCGAGAACCGCCCCAACCCGTATCCGTACTTCGAGGAACTGCGCAAGACCCCGGTGGCCAAGGTCTCCGACAAGACCTATGTCGTTACCGGTTACCCCGAAGCACTGGCTCTGGCCCACGATCCGAGGATCAGCTCGGACATCAGCCGCAGCCCGTCCGGGCTGCTGGGCGAGAAGGATGTCGCGCTCGAACCCAACGAGCAAGCTCAGGCGCGGGAGAGCAGCATGCTGGTCGCCGATCCGCCAGAGCACGACACGATGCGCCGCCAGTTCATGCGTCACTTCGGTCCGCCGCATTCTCCCGACCTGATCCCGAGCCTGGCCGGGTACGTGGTGGACCTCGCGAACGACATGCTGGACAAGGTTGCCAAACGGTCGGCCGAAGACGGCTCGCACCGGATGGACGTCGTCGAGGACTTCTCCTACCCGATCCCGGTGTCGGTCATCTTCCGGGTTCTCGGCGTCCCGCTGGCCGACGAACCCAAGTTCCACGCACTCGTGACGGACTTCATGCAGGGCGCCGACGTCGGGCCGGAGCGCACGACCCCGCAAGGCCAGGCCGCCTTGAAGAAGGCTGCGGAAAGCATGGCCGAATTGAGCTCCTATGTCAGCGCGCTGGTCGAGCGCCTGGCCCGCGAACCGGGGCCGGGGCTGTTGTCGGCGGCGCTGCACGACAAGGATGGGCCGGACGGGCCGGTCTCGCTCACCGCTGCGGCGAACAACGCAGTGCTGTTGATGGTCGCCGGACACGACTCGACGGTCAACACGATCAGTAACTGCATCATGACGCTGCTGCGCAATCCCGGGTCGTGGGATCTGGTGCGCGACAATCCCGAATTGATCCCCCGCACCGTCGAGGAGGTCCAACGGCTGCAGGGATCGGTGCAGTTCTTCCCCAGCCGATGGGCTACCGCGGACATCGAGATCGGCGGCACCCGGATCCCGGCCGGTTCGGCGGTGTTTCTGGTCTGGGCCGCGGCCAACCGCGACCCGCGCCGCTTCCCCAATCCGGATCGGTTCGACCCGACCCGGCAGGACAACGAGCACCTCGGTTTCGGCAGCGGTATCCACACCTGCTTCGGTGGGCCGCTGGCCCGGCTCGAGATCAACCTGGCGCTGGAGGTGTTTCTGCGCCGGGTTCGCTCGCCCCGGCTGGTGGTGGACCCGCCGCCGTATCGGCACAACCAGGTGTTCCGCGGGCCGCGGCATCTGTGGGTGGACTTCGACGCCATCACCGATTAGACCGGCCTGTCTGACCGGCCTGGCACTCTGGTGGGGTGACCCCTGCCGTCCCGATGGACCGGTTCGCACCCGCGACCCGGCAGTGGTTCACCGGTACCTTCGCCGCGCCGACCCCGGCTCAACAGCAGGCATGGGCGGCGATCGCCGACGGTGAGCACACCCTGGTGGTCGCGCCCACCGGCTCCGGTAAGACGCTGGCGGCGTTCCTGTGGGCCATCGACCGGCTGTATCACGATCCGGCCGAGCAGCCGGGGCTGTATCACGACCCGGCCGCTCGGCCGGGCACCAGGGTGCTCTACGTCTCACCGCTCAAGGCGCTGGCCATCGACGTGGAACGCAACCTGCGCACGCCGCTGGCAGGTATCTCCCGGATCGCCGAGCAGGACGGCCTGGCCGCCCCCCAGATCAGCGTCGGCGTGCGATCCGGGGACACCCCGCCGGCCCGGCGCCGGGAGCTGATCGCCCACCCGCCGGACATCCTCATCACCACTCCGGAGTCGCTGTTCTTGATGTTGACCTCGGCGGCCCGGGAGACCTTGGCCGGGGTGCAGACGGTGATCGTCGACGAGGTG
>CAYPTG010000039.1:0-11565 GCA_964413455.1 uncultured Mycobacterium sp.
TTGGGTTGCGCCTGCTCCTCCGTTGCCGGCGGCGCCGGCGGCGCCGCCGTCGCCACCGCGGCCGCCGGTTTCACCGGTGCCGCCGTTGCGGCTGGTGGGGGTGCCCGCGCTGCCGGCGGCGCCGGCGGCTCCGTGGCCGGCTAGGCCTCCGTTGCCTCCGGTGCCTCCGGCGCCGCCGTCTGCGTCCTTTCCGGGCGTTCCGGGGCCGGCGCCTTTTCCTGCCGCGCCGCCTTTGCCGCCGGTGCCGCCGGTGCCGCCGGCGCCGCCGTTGCCTGCGTTGCCGGCGTCGAGATGCTGCGCGATGCCGTTGACGGCGTTACCGCCGTCGCCGCCGTTACCGCCGTTGCCGGCCTCTCCTCCGTCGCCGCCGTTGCCGGCGAGGCCTTGGGTTGCGATGAAGAGGGCATAGCGGCCGGTTCCTGCGTCGCCGCCGCGGCCGCCGTTTCCTCCGGTTCCGCCGTTGGCGCCTTGGCCGCCGTCGTAGCCGTTGCCGTTGTTGTCGTTGAATCCGGTGGAGTCTTCGCCGTGTGCCCCGCTGGTGCCGGGTCCGCCGGCTCCGCCGGCTCCGCCGTTGCCCCCGGCTCCTGGCCCGCCGAGGATGAGGCTGCCGTTGGCGCCTTTTCCGCCGTTGCCGCCGTCGCCGGCGATTGCGCCCATGCCGGCGTCTCCGCCGCGGCCGCCGTTGCCGCCGTTGCCGTGGCCGCCTTTGGTGTCTTGGTTGAGTAGCGGTATCAGAAGGGAGTTGCGTCCGCCGTTGCCGCCGTTGCCGCCTTGGCCGCCGGCGATGTAGTCGATCCCTCCGGCGGCGCTGTTGCCGCCGTTGCCGCCGTTGCCGCCGGAGCCCCAGATGCTGAGCCAGCCGACGTTGCCGCCGTTGCCGCCGTTGCCGCCGGATCCGCTGGCGATGAGGGCGTCTCCGCCGTTTCCTCCGGTTCCGCCGCCGTCGAACAGCACTCCGCTGTGGCCGCCTGCGCCGCCGTTGCCGCCGGCTTTGGTGCCTGCGCCGCCGTTGCCGCCGGCTCCGCCGTCGCCGATCGGGGAGAGGATTCCGGTGCTTCCGCCTGCGCCGCCTGCGCCGCCGATGCCGTCGGTGCCGGTGGCCTCCCCGCCGTTGCCGCCTCGGCCGCCGTCGCCCATGAGTGACAGCGGTCCGGTCGTGCCGCCGTTGCCGCCGGCGCCGCCCTTGCCGCCGGCGCCGGTGGATGCGCCGCCGTTGCCGCCGTTGCCTGCCACGGCGTGCAGCGCCCACAGGCCGGTGTTTCCGCCTCGGCCGCCGTTTCCGCCCACGGCGCCGGGCGTGCTTGTTGAGGCGCCGTCGCCGCCGTTACCGCCGAGACCCCACATGACCCCTGCGAGTCCCCCGTTGCCGCCGTTACCGTTGTTGATCCCGGCGACGCCGGCGCCGCCGTTGCCGCCGTTGCCGATCAGGAACGCTGAGCCGCCGTGCCCGCCGGCGAAGCCGTCACCGCCGGAGCCCCAGAGTATGCCTGCCTTGCCGCCGTTGCAGGCACCGCTGGTGCACACGCCTCCATAGCTGGTCCAGTCGTAGCCGTTGCCGATCAGCAGGCCTGCATCTGGATGCTCTGCTGTGCCGTCGCCGATGAAGATGCGGATGAAGTTGGCGATTGGGTTCGCCCCCGCCGCTTTCGCGCTGTTGGCCGCCGGGAGCGACCACAGGGTCAAGTTGGCTTGGGGTTCACCGCTCGTGACTGTGGCGGCGGCGGGTGCAACCGTGCTTTTGCTGTTCAGCTCCCGCCGGGTAAACGCTGCAGCCGTCCACATCAGCGGCGCGGCGGCTGGCGCGTTCCCGCCGCCGCCGGTCAGCCAGGCCAGCAGGGCCGATCCGAGGCCGGCGACGTCTCCTGCCGCCGACCTGGTTGGCGTTGTCGCCGATGTCATCACCGGCGCCGAGGCCGCCGCAGGTGCCGCCGCCACCGTGGGGGCTGCGGTGACCGGCGGTGATGCCGGTGCGCCATTCAGTTCGGCGGGCGAGGCCGGGGCTGGGGTGACGGGGACCTCGGGAGCGGCCGTGGAGGTCGGGGTGGACGAGGGGGCGACGGGGGCGACCGAGGCGGTCGCGGTTGTGGCCGAGGGGGCCGACCCTGAGTTACCGGAGGCCGCGGGGAGGGTCGGGGAGACCTGCTCGGTGGGTGTCGTCGGGGCGCTTCCGCGGCGGCGGGGTGCCACCTCGGGGGCGGTATCCGGGGCCGGGAGGGCAGGGGTAGTCGATGAGACCGGGGGTGCCTGTGGTGCTTCGGCGGGGGTGGGCTCCGCTGGTGTTTCAACCATGGGTACATCGGTCACCTCGCCCTGCGGTGCGGGGCTGGTGGGCTCTTGAGCTGCAGGCGTCCCGCGGCGCGAGTCGTGCCTTGGTCCACGCACTGATGTGTCTGGCGAGGAACTCGAGCCGTCCGGCGACGACGACCCCGAGGAGCCGCCCGATCCGCGGGTGTCAGCGAAGGCCACAGGTGCCCACACCGCCGCTGCGCCCACGCCCAGGGCCACTGCTAACGCACCCACCCGTCCCACGAAGCGGGAGCTGCCCGGTCCCGCCGGACTGGGTAACTCATTGGACCTGCGACCAACAACGCTTGACAGCGACTGCGACTGCGACAGGTCATTCACCATGGAAACCACACCTTTGGGCCAGGGCGCGGGAACTTCATTTCCCGCTGCGGAATTTATTCAGTTAGAGCAGCAACTCAGGAAGAACTTACAAACAATCCGGCCGATCTTACAAACAATCCGTGAAATCGCACCTGATGTTGCGCAATTACGCAGTAAATCGAGCTTCTCCCGGGCGTGGCACCCACTCCCCATCCGATCAGCCCCGCGCCGGGCGACCGGTAGCCGGGCCGTTTATGCAACTGGAGATGGACCGCCGGTAGTCGGTGGGGGCTATCTATTGCTAGATGCCCTGTCCAACACCATGATCCAGGAATTGCGCGAATCGCCTTACTTGACGAAGCCGACGCGACCGTTGCCGCGGGCAGTCCCGACTGGGAGTGAGGGTTGGGTCGGCGGGGATATATCAACTGGTAGGACCCACTCCGCCAAAAACGACACGCTGAACCATTAAAAACGAAACGCAAAAATGGTTCGGGGTCGCCGAAAAACGAAACGCTAACCTTGAAAAGGAAACGCCTGGCAAACCATCGACAAACGATCCGAACCGGCAAATCCCGCCCTAAAGTCGGCGGCATGCAGACACATCGCGCACCGACCTCAACTCCAACTGGCCAGAACCAGAACCGGCAGGCCGCACCACCATCAACCCCTTCATCGCGTACACGACGACCACTCGGGACCGCGCTGGCCGCTGGCGCCGTCACCGCCGCCCTGGCATTCACCACGACACCGCACGCCGAGGCCGCCAACCAAGTCCTCATGCTCAACGGAATCGGACACAGCAGCATCACCGATCTAGTGATGGCCAACGTGCTCGGCGGGATCTACGCCGGCAGCGGCTACGACCGGCACGCCGTCTGGTGGCCCGCGCAGGCCCGCCCGTTTACCGGCCCTTCAAGCCTTCCCCTCACCGATTCCGTCGAGCAGGGAAACGCCAACCTCAAATCCGCCATCGCCCGGGCGCTGCAGGTCACCGGCGCTGGCGAACAAGTCATCGTCGTCGGCCTATCAGCCGGGTCGCTCGTGGTGGACAGCGAGATCGCCGCACTAGCCGATGCACTGGACGCCCCCGACAAGAGTCGACTCACCTTCGTGGTAATCGCCGACGCCAACCGCAGCCTCTTCAACAGAAACCGGACCAACAAGATAATCGGCTTCACCTTCAACCCGCCCCCCGACACCCCCTACAACACCACGGTGGTAACCGCCGAATACGACGGATTCGCCGACTTCCCAGACCGCTGGTGGAACCTGCTCGCCGTGGCCAACGCCTACGCCGGCACCATCGTCGAGCACATCCCGAAAATGTTCACCGACCTGTCCACAGTGCCCGCCTCCAATGTCACCGTCACGACCAACACGCTCGGCGGAGTGACAACCACCTACCTCATACCCGCCGAACACCCACCGCTGGTGATGCTGCTGCCATTCCTCAAACCGTATGAGACGCAACTCAAGGCGATCATCGACACCGGATACAGCCGCAACGACCCACCGGTAAGTATCAGCGCTGCAACAACCGGCAACGGGGTCGTTGATCCCATTCCCGGCGCCTCCGGGCAACCCGTCGTCTCCCCCACCGACAACAACAACGAACAGCAGCCACCCGCCACAGCGAACGCCCCTATCGAGGCAGACGGGCCAGCCAGCTCGCCACCGGCCGTCACTACAAGCACAAGCACAGACGGAGCAACCGCAGACGTCGAGGGCTCACCCGCAGGCGCCGCCACCACGAAGGTCGGTGACACCGACAACGCTATCGGCAACAACAACGACCAGAGCACCCTCGCCCCGCGCAACGCCACCGAAGATCCCACGACGACAGCGCCGGCGCGCGGGCCGGCGGGCCGAGTCACAGACCAACGAGACGCCAGCCAAAACCCCGGGTCGCCCGCACCTACTCGGCACACAACCCGTCACCGACCCGCCGGGTGAGATCAGGATCGCGCGAGGTCGAAACTCGCCGCTCGCTACGGAGGCTCTGCGCGGAAGACAAAGGAGTCGAACCCTCGGGACACAATGCCCGGCGCGGTTTTCAAGACCGTTTTGCCCCATGGCGCTGCCTTCCTCGACACACAGTGGTGGCGTGGAGCCGAATGCAGGACTCGAACCGTTACAAGTGGAGTTGGCTGTTGTTGGCCAACTGTGCCGGGGTAACGGTTGCCCGGCTTGGTTGTCGTGTTCGTGGCGAGGTGGGGCGCCGGGATGTGGTTCCCCGGGTCCGTGTCTCGTGTCGACGACCAGTCGCTGTAGGGCTGTTCGGTCTGGCCTGGTTGGTAGCTCTCACCGGGCGATCCTCTGGTCGCTGCGGTGTCACACCTTTCCGACGCCGGGCCGATAAACCCTGAGCGCGGCGCCCGATCACCGTGGCCGCAGCCTGGTGCCGGGTGACGTTGTTGTAGGGGTGCTGCCAGTGCTGGCCGCCCCAGATACTGGTATAGGCGGGGTTGACCGCTAACAGGTCGATCCCGGCATGAGCGGCCATGGCCGCGAGCCGGTTGCGGAACACCGCGGTCGGGATACCGGACACCGTTTTGCGGAAGCGCTTTCCGCGCTGCCCGCGGCCCATGGTCTCCCGGCCGGCGGTGCGGGCGTCGGCGAAGTCCAGATCTTCGACCGCGATCGTGGTGATGTCATGGCGACGGGTGTAGCGCAGCAGTTGGGTGATCGTGTGACGTACCTGGGCATCCCGGCGCGCGGTACTACCGGCGAGGTCGATATCGATGCGTTCAGCCGCCCCGACCGGATTGCCGTGCTCATCGAGGCGGCGCACCGCCAGATGTCCGTCGTTGAGATCAACCCCGACGACCGGACCAGCGGCGTGCACATCACCGTCGGAATCGGTGTCGGCGCGGCCGGTCCAGTAGGGCAGCGCCGGGATTGCCCATGACGCGCCCAGGTACACCCCCGCGCGGCCGGCCTTGCGGGTGAGTGTGTATGAGATTGAGTTGCCGCCGGAGATCCGCTCCGCCCACGCCTCGCCGCGATGACTGAACACCGCCGCACCCGAGAGGGCGTACCGGCCGCGCGGGGCATTGGCCAAGTGTTCCAACGGTTTCGGCAACCGGATGCTGACCTGACCGGCCGGGGTGACGGTGATGGTCAGGTTGCCAAAGGGTTCATCGGGTGATCCGTTGGCCCGAATCCGCCACCGGGACGCATTCCAACGCTGGCGCCACAGTGTTTCGGTCAGGCCAGCTTTGTCGAGGTGGTGTCTCATGTGGGCGAGGCGTTTGCTGCCCTCGACCACATGCACCACGCCAGCGGCGCGGTCCACTTCGGCTGCGGCGAGCTCGCCGCGCAGATGCTGCACCCGCCGCTGTTTCTGGAACCGTTCTGCTTGGGTCGCATAACCCTTGCGCGACACCTTCGTGCTGCGGCGGGCTTTGCGCTCCGACACGGTAAGGGTGTCACTGGTGGGTGCGGCCAGCCGGCCCTCGATGGTGGCGATCGCTGACCGTAACCCGGCAATGTGCCGGTACTGGGCCTCACGCGCCAACCGGTACTGGTCATCGCTGCCGGCGATGATTGCGTTGGCCCACCGCGCCGTCGACTGCGCGGTCAAGGCCTTCTTGCGGGTGTTCAGTCGGGCCCGGCGCGCCTGCCGCCGCTCGTCGGCATCCAACCCTGCATCGATCGGGGTAGGCCGGGACACCGCGACCAGATCCCTACGCCGCAGGCGGCCCAGATGATCGGCCACCAGATCCAGCACCCGATCATCCTCGGACGTCGTGCGAAGACGGGTCTGGATCGCCACCCCCGCCGGCGCCGCGACCGGCTTCACCTCACGCCAGGCACGCAATTTACGGTTGTTCATACGGCGTCACCGCATTCGGTCTCGGCGGCTACCGCCGCGCGCAGCCGCTTCGTCCTGGCCGATCGCTGCCCGTAGAGGCGGCCAGCGAAGCTGGTCACGATGGCCAGCATGTCGCGCACCAACTCCGATTCAGCGGACTGGTCCTCGCAGTGGCCGGTGTAGATGACCTCGACACCGAAACCCGCCAGTAGGTGTTCGATCACCCCGACCCCGAACCGCGCCAGCCGGTCCGGATGCTCAACAAGGAGCCGGTCCACGCCGGGTTTCATGCACTCGCTCAACGCCTTCCGTAGTCCCGCCCGCCGGTCCGACAAGCCGGAAGCGACGTCGGTAAACACCACCATGTCACTGTGATGGGCCTGCAGTCGGCCTACCTGGCGGCCGAGGTCACCGTCAGCCTGCTGCCGACGCGATGACACCCGGGCATACCCGACCGGCTTCCCGCCGGAAGGCTTGCAGGTGATGGCATCCAAATCACCGATCTTGAAGATCCGCCGCCCACCGGCACTGCGCGCATCCGGCAACCGCCCTTCGGCGGTGTAGCGGCGCAACGTCCGTGTCGACACACCTAGTCGGTGTGCCGCCGCTGTCGCCGACACGTAGTCATCAGGGCCACGATTAGCCATCCTCACCAATGCCTCATCAGGTCCCCTACCGGAAACGGCAACTCCAGACCGTGTTCAGCCAGGACCGCCCGCACATCGGCCGCGGTCACGTTCTCGCCGCCCTTCATCGCGTAAAACGCCGCCTGGTCGAGGTGCTGCACGACTTCTGGGTGTTGCCCGCACCAGCGTTGCACGCGTCGTTTCGCGGAGTCACGTTGACGCTTCTCCGTCGGCGACACCGACTTATAGGCGTGTGCGCGGTGCGCGTTCTGCACGGTCTTGTATCCGTAGCCCTGAGCATCATCGAGCACTTCACCGGTCGCTTCGTCGACAACGATGTAGCGCTTGTCGTAGCCGCTGGACAGCGAAGCGCTGACAACCACCTTCACGCCCATCGCCTTCCCTCCATCGCACATCAAACATACCCCCACAATGACCCATAATGACCAACAAAACCATCCACACGCAGACAGAGCAGAATCCGAAGCCAGATACTCTCAGACAGGTCTGACAACTACCGGCGACCGACACCAGCCAACAAAACCACCAACTGCTCTCAACCCGCTCCAAGCCTGTTTACAAGACAGGTGCTCTAGAAAAGGGGAACGAAATTCATGGCTGAAAAACCTATCCGCGACGACGCCTACTACGCGGAACTAAGCAGGGCCGTAGAAGCGCATGAGTACACCGTCGGCCCCGCCGAGTATGGTCCAGCTGCGATGCAGCTAGGTCGCCCGACTGGTGGCGAGAAGGGCGGAGCTAGTCCAACTCGCGCGCTCCGTCTAACCCCTAGCCTGGACGCCGCGCTGGAAGCCCGGGCCGCCGCGCTGGGGATGTCGATCAGTGAAGTGATGCGCCAGGCCCTGGTCGAGTATCTCGACGCCCATCACTGACGTAGCGCGGCCGTGCTGCCTTGTCAGGACTCGAACCTGAACTGACCGGAACCAAAATCCGGCGGGCTGCCAATTACCCCACAAGGCAATGTCGTCGCTGGCCCGCCAGGATTCGAACCTGAACCGACTGATCCAGAATCAGCCATGCTGCCTGGGTTACAACACGGGCCACGGGTGCGCGCGGAGGGATTCGAACCCCCTGTGCCCCCGAGGACGGCTGCTTTACAGGCAGCTGCGACAAACCGTATTCGCCTCACGCGCGTGACATCGACGCTCCCCGGGCAGGATTCGAACCTGCAGTCACGGATTAACAGTCCGCGGGTTTGCCTGGTTAACCGACCGGGGAATGAACAGTGGGTCCAGTCCCGGGTGGTGAGCGTCACCCCACACTCACCACCCGGAGCCAGTGTTAGGCCAGGGCCGGCGCGTTGCGAAACCGGTCCCTGGCCTTCGGCTCGAACGGCTCCCACAGCATCACCATCCCGGCCTCGGTTGGAGTGCGGTCGTCCTTGCGGCCGTTGCACTCCTGGCACGCAGCGGCGAGGTTGAACCAGGTGTCGCCACCTCCGCGGCACCGTGGCAGAACGTGGTCGATCGTGTCGGCCCGCCGGCCGCAGTAGACACACGTGTTGCGGTCCCGGCGCAGGATTTCCTCCCGGGTGACCCGGGTGTCGTGTCGGGGACGGTACGGAATGTGGATGTACTCGCGCAGCGCCACCGACATCGGCAGCTCCACGGTCACCGAGGGGCTGTGAATGTGCACCGCGGGGTGGCGGACATCGACGATGTAGGCAGCCTTGCGCAGTAGCAGTCGGATCGCCTCCTGCCACGGAACCGTGGATAGCGCACGGTAATCGGCGTTGTACACCTCGACGGTCAGCTGGTCGGGCATATGGAACGTCATCGCCGTGTGCTTCCTTCCTGTTCCTGGCAGGGCCGTGGGTGTGGTTGCGTGGGCAGGATTCGACGAACCTGCGGCTTCCGGGTTATGAGCCCGTCGGACTGGCCGAGTTGTCCTACCCTCGCAGCGTGTTGTGCGTGCCCTCAGAGGGATTCGCGAACTCCCGACACTCTGCGGTGTAAATCAGGCGCTCTTCCGCTGAGCTACAGGGGCATTGGCGAACATGCGTTGTCGGGATGACACGATTTGAACGTGCAACGTCCTGCACCCAAAGCAGGTGCTCTCCCAAGTTGAGCTACATCCCGTTCGCCGTGAAAGGTGCGGGCATCGAGCTGGTTTACCGCGGGCGGCCCGCTGGCAGACCCGCTATGCCGGACCTCCCCGGCAACGCAGCGCCGCTCACGACGCCGCGGTGGCATGGGTGACAGGCCTCGAACCTGCAACCTGCGGTTTTGGAGACCGCTGCTCTTCCAAATTGAGCTACACCCATATGTTCTGCTCCGGTTGGAGCAGGTTGAACGGCCGGCGGGAATCGAACCCGCGTCGACGGCTTTGCAGGCCGCTACCTCGCCGCTCGGTCACGGCCGCATTAGAGCCGGTGACGAGACTTGAACTCGCCCTTTCAGTTTGGAGGACTGACGTGCATCCAGGTACACCTCACCGGCATAAAGGTATCGAGTGAGTCCGCAAGATCATCGGAGCCGGACATGAAACATCGTGCCGTGCGCCGTGAGGGTTTCGATCCCCCGTCCCCGGATTAAGAATCCGGTGCTATCCCGACTCAGCTAACGGCGCGTGGTAGGCCGCCCGGGGCTCGAACCCGGAACTCAAGGGTAAAAGCCAAGAGTGATACGCGATTTCACCAACGACCCGCAGTACCCCGCGAGGGAGTCGAACCCCCAAGCACCTGAACCAAGTCAGGCGGCTTTGCCAATTTGCCTAGCGGGGCATGACACTCGACATCACGAAGTGCGCTCGGCAGGATTTGAACCTGCACGCCCGTTGCTGGGCTCCCGGGTTTAAGCCGGGCGCGTCTGCCAGATTCCGCCACGAGCGCGGATGCCACCACTGTGTAGTTCTCAAAGTTCCGGCTCGGCTGTAGGAGTTGATTACTGCCGGCCCGCGATGCACACCGGATGACCGGGGTGCGGTGCTGGTTAGTCATCATGCACCGATAATCGCGTGTTGTCGATGACGTTTTTCGTCGAATTGTGTTGTGCTGCAATGTGTTTGGGATCGCCAAACTATAGGGACGTCAGGCGACGTTCCTAGCAGCACAAACACCAGATGTGAGAAATTTATGAGATTTTTCTTCCGGCCCTAGCTTCCGGTCGGGGCACACACCCACAGCTGGGGTGGAAGGTTGGCAAAGTGACCGGAAGCGCCTGGGCTTGGGCTGGCTGGGCCAGCGGTACTCCACTGTCGTGGTGGCGAGATTGAGTTCCGCGCACGGTAAATACGCCGAGTGCGCTGGGCGCATCTCGACGGCCGCATCAACGCGACGGAATTTGCTCACGATTCCACGGTAACAGTCTTATGCGACAAATCCCACGGCGGCGAGAGCGTCGACTCCAGAATCATCCGGCGTCGCGCAGGTCAGGTGATCCGCGTTTGGTTCGCGGTGTCAGCGATCTGCTGGGCGGCCGATCCGGTGGCGCCTTCGAGGGTGTCGGCCATTTTCCTCAACGCCTCGGCATCACCGGTGACATTGTTGATGAACTGACTTAGGGCTGTGTCGATCTTGGTCAGGGCAGCGTCCAGCGAGGCGAGTACGGGCGAGTAGATCGCACCCGGAGTCTTGTTCTTGGTGTTGAGTGCGGCCTCAGCCTGGGCGGTCTGCTTCAGGGCGAGGATGGTTTGGCGGTGGGCCTCAAGATCTTCGACGGACGCGATGAGTTGTTGCGACACGGCCCGCAGGTTGTCGAAGTCGGCGCTGATGATGTCATTGGCCATTGTGCATTTCCCCCTGGTTGGTGGTTTGGTTCCCTTGGTGAGTGGCCGCGAGAGCGGTGGGCGTCGGGGACTCCGCGGTCGGGGCCGGAAGCAGCGGCGGTGGGGTGTACCTCTCAAGGTAAGTGACCCACCGAGTGAGTGCCCCGATAACTAGCAGGAGCCCGATCAGGCTACACAGAGCGTGGCCGTCAATGCCGACCGCAGGATAGGCGAACGGGAACGTGAGGCGGTGCGGCCGGCCGGCGGGGGTCAAGACGTTGAGGTCGACCCAGGCGTTGGACAGTGCCGGGATGTAGGCGCCGATCAGCCACATGGCGCTGGCCGTCATCGTGATGACCAGCCATGCATGCCGGCGTCGAGGCGCCGCCGCCTGTTCCATGGTCACCAATTTTACGGTCCCGGTACGGCCAGACGCCTGATTGGCGGCAACGCCGGCCTGTCCGATCCGCGATCAGATCCGCTGCGGGTCGTTGGACGCGGGGCGCGGGTTGTCGATGTTGACCGCGAGAACGGTGTCGCCATCGCGGCGACTCCCCGACGATGCCCCGCCGGCGCCGGCGCCGTGCATCATGGGAGCCATTCCACCACCCGGCATCGCACCGCCGGGGCCGAGCGCGGCGGACGGCAAGGCGCCGCGGGTAGGGACGCCGCTGAACACTTCCTGACTCTTGACCGATGATCCAAAAGCGCCGTTGGGGTAGCTGCTGGCCAGCATGCTCCCAGCGGGGATACCCCCTCCCCCGCCCCCGCCGCCGCCGGCGGCTCCGC
>CAYPTG010000040.1:0-9365 GCA_964413455.1 uncultured Mycobacterium sp.
AATGCCCGCGGTCGTTATGACGACACACCTCATGTAGAGGTTCCGGTATCCGTCCGAACACAGTGCTACCGACTGCACGGTGCGGTTACTCGTCAGCCTCTACACTGCACTTTGCCGCAGCCGCCACGATCGCAGGGAGCCACAGGAAGAATGTCCAAAGCACTTCGCCGGGCGCTCGCCGCTGCGGGAATCTCAGTCTTCGCGATGACGGCCATGGCGCCCAGCAGCGCCGCCTCGATCGCCCCTTCTCCCGGTGCCGGGGCGGTGGCCGGGGTACAGCCGATCAACGGTCAGACCGTGGGTGTCGCGCACCCGATCATCGTGACGTTCACCCGACCGATCACCGATCGGGCCGCCGCCGAGCGGTCCATCAAGGTGCTCTCGCCGTCGGAGATGACCGGCAAGTTCGAGTGGCGCAGCGACAACGTCGTGCAGTGGGTTCCGGACAAATACTGGCCGGAGCATTCCACGATCACCCTGCTGGCCGGGGGAGAGCGTCGCACCTTCGGCACCTGGGGAACCGTCCTCGGGGTGGCCAGCATCTCCAATCACACGTTTACGGTCAGCATCAACGGAGAGGTGATGCGTCAGATGCCGGCGTCGATGGGTAAGCCGAGGTTTCCCACGCCGGTCGGACAGTTCAGCGTCCTGGAGAAGTACAAGTCGATCGTGATGGACTCCCGGACCATCGGCATCCCGCTGGAAGACCCGGAGGGCTACAAACTCACGGTCGCTGACGCGATACGGATTACCTGGGGTGGTGTCTACGTGCATTCGGCTCCGTGGTCGGTGGGTTCGCAGGGCTACGCCAACGTCAGCCACGGCTGCATCAACCTCAGCCCGGACAATGCCCTGTGGTACTTCAACAACGTCGGTATCGGCGACCCGGTCGTCGTCAACTGGTAGCCGACGGCTCCACTTCCGGCTATGCGGCGCCATTCGGGTGGGTGGCCGAAAAGTCGATGGTGACCTCGTCGGCCACTTTGAGTGATCCCATCATCAGTGAGAAGGGCTTGATACCGAAGTCGCTCTGGCACACCGGTACCTGAGCCGATAGGGCCAGCGAATCGCCGCGGTCCTCGACTGCCACCTCGACGGACTGCGGCCGGGACTTCCCGCGGATTTCCAGGGTTCCGTTGAGCCGGTAGCCGTCAGCGGTCTTGGTGATGTCGTCGGTGGTGTACCGAATGTGCGGAAACTTCTTGGCGTCCAACGACTTCAGTGTGTTGACCCGGGCCACCACCTTTTCTGGAGGGGTCAGCGGGGTCAGCCCGCCCTCGCCGCTGAGCACTTCGAGCGAGTCGACGTCGACGGCCAATTCCGCATGTGTGGGCTTCTTGTCCGACTTACCCGACCAGGTCATCGTGGCCTTCCAGGACCGCGCACCGATGGTCAGCCGGTGGCCCATCTTGGCGGCCGGTCCGGCCACACCGGTGCGAATGCTCAGCTGACCGTCGTCGGCGGTCAAAGACCAGACCGACCGGCTCGCCGGCTTGCTCGACTTGCTCGACTTGCTTGGCTTGGTTGTGGTCGGCTTGCTGCTGCGCGGCTTGCTCATCGCCCTAGGGAACCACTTGGACGGGCCGTTCGGGAGTATTGACACTCCTCGACGGGCTAGGCTCTGGGCACAATGCCGGTCCAAGCCGGTCCCGTTATATCGACCATGAACACCAGGGGTGGGAGATGCTCCGCGAACTCGTCATCGCCGCGGCCCTTGTCGGCGGCACGCTCGGGGCGGCTCCGGCGGCCATTGCCGACGGCACCCAGTCCTCGTATCCGGGTGACGTTCCGGGGATGGCCTACGACGCTCACCTGAGCGGCCCGTGCTTCCGCTGGGATCGCTACATCTTCGGCCGTGGTCCGGGTGGTGAGGCGCTGGCCTGCCACTTCATCAACAACCTGTCGTATGTCGGGATGGATCGGCCCCCGGAGGGGGTCGGCTTCTGGGTGATCTCGCCCCGGTTGTACGGCGTCCAGGACGTCGGCGCGCCGTGCCCCAGCACGCAGGCCGCCGCGCAGTCCCCGGACGGCCTGCCGATGCTGTGCCTGGGTGCGCGGGGCTGGCAGCCCGGCTACCTCAAGGTCGGTGACTGGGGCAACGGCAGTTCGTTCGTCCCGGCCGGCTGACGACTCGTCCTGCCGGCTACCACCCGTAGCGGGGCGGAATACACAAGGCCGCTAGCCTGACGTCCCATGGGACGTGTTGATGACAAGGTGGCGCTGATCAGCGGCGGTGCCCGCGGTATGGGCGCCGCCGATGCCCGGATGCTGGTCGCCGAAGGCGCCAAGGTGGTGATCGGCGACATCCTTGACGACGCGGGTGCGGCGCTGGCCGAGGACCTGGGTGAGTCGGCCCGCTACGTACATCTCGACGTGACCAGCGCCGAGGACTGGAAGGCCGCCGTCGACGCCGCGGTGCAGACCTTCGGCAAGCTCAACGTGCTGGTCAACAATGCCGGAATCGTCCAGCTGGCCCCGCTGAAGACCGCTGACATGACCCGCTGGCAGAAGGTGCTCGACGTCAACCTCACCGGTCCGATGCTGGGCATCAAAGCGGTCATCGATCCGATGATCGCGGCCGGGGGCGGTTCGATCATCAACGTCTCCTCGATCGAAGGCCTGCGCGGTGCGGTGTGGATGCACAGCTATGTCGCCTCCAAGTGGGGGCTGCGCGGGCTGACCAAGTCGGCAGCGCTGGAACTCGCGCCGGAGAAGATCCGGGTGAACTCGATCCATCCCGGTTTCGTGCGCACCCCGATGACCAAGCACCTGCCCGACGATGTGGTGCAGGCGCCGATGGGCCGGCCCGGCACACCCGAGGAGGTGGCGTCGTTCGTGGTGTTCCTGGCCAGTGACGAGTCGTCGTTCGCCACCGGTTCGGAGTTCGTGATGGACGGCGGCCTGGTGACCGACGTCCCGCATCGGGCCATGTGACGGCACTGCCGTCGGTGGGCTATGTGACGGCACTGCCGTCGGTGGGCGATGTGACGGCTCAGCGGTCGCGGCGGCGAAGCGCCAGCGCGCTGAACGCCGCACCGACGGTGGCGCGTCCAAGGCCGGGCAGATGGCGCAGTGCGTCGGCGGCGCTGCTGCGCCGGCTGGGCACCGTCACCCGCAGCACCGGCCAGTCCTGGTCTGCGGCCAGCGCCGCGAGCCCGGGTCGCGGATTGACCGGTCGGGGGTGGCCCACCAGCTTCATCAGGGCAGCGTCTTCGTCGCCGTCGGCGTAGAAGTAGCTCTGCTGTAGCGCAACCCCGCGTTCTACGCAAAACCGTTGCACGGCAGCGGCTTTCCGGTGGCCCCACACGATCGGCTTGTTGATCCGGCCGGTGAGCAATCCCTGGTCATCGAGCTCGAAGGTGTTGCACACCACGTTGGGGATGTCCAGGGCCCGGGCCACCGGCTCGGCGTGGATCGTCAGCGCCGAGGAACTGACCGTCAGAGTGTGGCCGCGGGCCCGGTGGGCTTCGACGACCTGTCGCATCAGCGGGTACACCTGCTGCGACACCCGCTCGGCGTACAGCCGCTCACCGATAACGTCCAGCTCGCTCAGCGACTCACCGCGCAGATACCCGGCGGCGCGGGTCAGCAGCCGCTCGAACTGCATTCGGCCCACTTTGTAGCGCAGCGTGGCCTCCAGCACGCCGAACACCTCACCGAGTTGAGCCTGCCCACGCTGGATCCGGTCGCTGGCATGGGCGACCGCGGTGAACCCGGAGACCAGGGTGCCGTCCAGGTCGAAGAACGCGCCGATCGTCGGCCCGGGCGGGCTCGCCGCGATCCGGGCCAGGGGGTCGGGGGAGGACGTCACCGCACTATCATGACCGGCCGACCGCCGCGGCGGCTTCCAGCTCGTCCTCGTAGGCACCTTCGTCGCGACCCAGGGCAATGGTGGCCGCTGTCATCGCGGCGACGGCCACTCCGAGAACCACGGCCCGTGAGGTGTTGACCAGCAGATGCTCGTTGAGTACCACCTGGCCCAGCAGCACGGCCACCACAGGTTCGAGGACCAGCATCGCCGGCACCGACGCCTTCAGCGAGCCGGCGTGAAACGCCGACTGCTGCAACAGCGTCGCGCCCACTCCGAAGATGATCAGCAGATAGGTGACCGGAGAGGTCAGCAGCTCCAACACACCGTGCTCGGTGAGGGCATACATCTCGATCTTGGTGAGCACCGCCACCATTCCGAACATCACGCCCACCGCGATCGCCAGGGTGATCGCCCGCCGCCAGTCCGACAGCCGGGCGGACAGCGCCACACAGCAGCCCACCAGCAGCAGGCATCCGACCGCGACCGCCAGCGTGGTCGGCACAGATGCGTCGTACACGCCGGCTCGGGTCTTGGCCAGCGACACGAACACCGCCAGCGCCAGGGTGAGCAGCGTCGCCCAGCCCCACTCGGCGCGGCTGACCCGGCGGTTGGCCAGCCACGCGCTGAGCGGAAGTGCGAACAGCAGCGCGGAGACCATCAGCGGCGCGACCAGCAGCAGCGAACCGAAGGCCAGAGCAACGGCCTGGAAGGCGTACCCGGTGATCGCCGCGGCGGTCCCGGCCCACCACAGCGGGCGGCGCAGCAGGGTGCTCAGCATCAGCGTGCTGACCCCGCGATCCTCGGGGACGTCCATGGTGGCCCGTTGGCGCACCACGATCCCGATAGCGGTGAACACCGCTCCGGCCAGCGCCGCGGCCACGACGAGGGCGTGCTCGAACAAGTCGGTATCCCTTCGGGGTTCGGCGTCAGCCTGCCGTGATCACCGTAGGCCACCAGGCCGCCGTCGGCTTGCAGGACGGCGCAGTCGCCGGTGTGGGTGGCCGCTCTGCCGCGTGTCAGCGCACCGGCACGACGACCGGATCGCCACCGTAGCCGGTAACCCGCACCCAGTGCGGTGTTGGGCCGCCGTCGGGCACCCGGCCGTGGATGTGGGTGGTTTCGCCGGGAAACACGGTGACGTAGTTGTCGTCGTATTCGATCGGCAGGATCTCGTCGGCGTGCTTGACCCGGTCGGCCTCATCGGCCCCGTCGTTGTCGCGGCCGGTCTCGCCGGTTGGGTCGAGTAGCTCGGCCCGCTGGAAGAAGGCGATGTCGGCGGTCGGGTTGTGCAGCCGAATGTCCACTGTCCCGTCGGCACCCGGGTGGGCGGTGATCTCCAGATCGGGTTTGGGCATCGTGTTGAGCGCGGTCATGTCGGCCCAGCTGTCCTGGTTGGAGTCGAACGCGGCATCGTTGACCGGCGGGCCCACGTCGTCGGCGTCCTGGGACTGCCAGTAGACGTTGTCGGCCAGGGCCGCCCCGCCGGCATCGAGTAGTTCGCAGCGGACGAAGAACACCGGGGAATCGGCCGGCCCGGGCGCCAGGGTGACCGCAGGGGTGCTGCCCCCGGCGGCGACGTCGATCCCGTCGGCGGACTGGTCGTCGCGCACCGCACCGGACAGGTCGTAGGTGCGCACCCGCACCCGCAGGTCGGTCCGGTCGTCGCGACTCTGGTTGACCACCGTCACCTTGGCTTGGCTGTGGTCGCCGGTGGCGTAGGAGTCGAACACCACTGACAGCGGCCGCAGACCCTTCTTGGCGCCGTAGTAGGCGCCGCCGGGCCGCAGGTAGTAGTCGAAGAGGTTGCCGAAGAACGACGGCCAGTGGCTGTTGAGCATCCAGTAGATCGTCATCTTGTGGTCGTCCCAGCCGCCGGCGGCGAACGCCTCGAACTGGGCGCGGGTGTTCTCGTAGTGCGCCAGTTGGGCCTTGTCGGCGAACATCTGCGCGCTGGCCGATGGGCCGTAGCGCCGGTCGACGGCCCGCCGGATATTGGTCAGGCTGGCGTTGCGGGGGTCCGAACCGGCGTGGAAATACCAGGTGTCGTTGATCGGCCACAGCTTGTCCGGCGGAATGAATTTGCGCAGGCTGGCGAACGGCGGGATGTGTTCGTTGTCGCCCTGCTCGGCGCTGGCGCCGCGGGTCGCCGGGTAGCGGCCGGCGAACCAGTAGGACGGCGGCCGCCAACTGTACGGCCCGTACATCTGGATGCCGTCCCACAGCCAGGCGCCGTCACCGTCGCGGGCCACCGAGGACACGGTGTCGACGACGGCGTTCTGCCAGTGCAGCTCATCCAGGATGCGGTGGTAGCCGGCCAGCACCGGCTTGGGCGGGCGGCCGTCGCTGGCGTTGGCCCAGAGGAACACCGACGCGTGCGAGCGCAGCATCCCGATCTGTGAGCGCAGGCTGTCGTCGGCGACCCGGCGGTCTTCGTCGTCCCACTGCGACCATTTCTCCCACTGGTTGCAGCACATCCAGCCGTACATCAGCGGGATGCCCATCTCATCGGCCATCTCGACCAGTCGGGAGGAGGCGATCTTGGACTCCAGCCGCAGCATGTTCAGCCCAAGATCCTTGGTATAGCGCAGGATTGCCGCATCCCGGCCGGGGTCATAGCGGTAGAGCAGGTCCGGGGTGTAGGTGGCCCCGCGCACTGGGAAGTCACGGCCGTTGATCGTCAGATAGAAGTCGCCGCCGGTACCGGACCGGTTCGCCCCGGCATCCCGGCCATGTCCGACGGTGCGGATGCCGAACTTCAGCGTGGAGGTGGCGGTGGGCCTGCTGTTCTGCACGAAATCCAGCCGCAGGTCATACAGGTCCGGGCGGCCCATGGTGTAAGGCCACCACAGGTCGGGCTGGCTGATCGTTAGTCGCTTGAATTCATCTGCGGAGAAACCGATTTCCCGTTCTTCGCCGGCGTCCAGCGACACCGGCGAAGAAACCCGGATGGTGTCTTTGCCGGGTCTGCTGATGGTGGCCCGCAGCACGCCGCGGACCGGAGCGGCGGCGTAGTTGTGCACGGTCGTATAGATGCTCAGCCGGGCACTGTCGGTGTCGGGCAGCGGGAGTTCGGTGTTGACCGTCGCCGATCCGATGCCCACTGGTCCGAATGCTTTGAGCCGCACTGATTTCCAGATTCCGGCGTTGCGGTCGGCCACGAACGACGGGCCGCTCGGCGTCTCGCCGGGGCGCCGGTAGCCCAGGTAGCGGGCGTTGATCCAGTCCCACCAGCTGTCAGCCAGCTCGACACCGTCGACGTCCTGGATAGCCCGCTCTGGAGTTACCTTGACCGCCAAGGTATTCGGTTCACCGGGGATGATCCACGGCGTGACGTCGAGCTGGTGGCCGACGTACATGCCGACGATCTCGCGGTCATCGGCGATCCGGTGGCCGTTGAGCCAGACCTCAGCCCGGTAGTTGATGCCAGGGAAGTCCAGTTGATAAGTCTGCTGGCGCCCCGGGGCGGTAAAGGTGGTGCGGTACCACCAATCCTGCTTGTAGAGGTCCTGGGGCACCTTGGTGAGCAGGTTCATCCCGTAGTAGAGGTTCGGGTACACCCCCGCGTCCTGCAGGATCTCCAGCACGGTGCCGGGCATCCGCGGCACCTGCACCCAGCCGGTGTCGTCGTATCCGGCAGCCGAGATCACCGCGCCGTCATCGGACAGGCGGCTCGCCGATTTCAGCGTCCAGCCACCGGCCAATTCGATGTCTTGCCCGGCGGCGGGCTGCGGCGGCGGCACCGCGCGGAAGTCGGCAGCGCACAACACCAGCAGCACGACAGCGAAGATTTTCAGGAGGATCTTCGCCACGGGCTCCATCTTGGCAGAGGCTGTTCCCGGCCCGGATGCGCCGTGGCTGACGCGGCCGGTTGACGCCCGGATTCACCGGGCCGGATCCGCTGGCGCGGACTACTCTTGACTTATGACCGATCAGGACCGTGCCGTCACACGACGCGCCATTGCCGATGCCCTGCTCACCGCGCTGGAACGGCGCCACGAACTGCTCGACGCCATCGTCGCCTCCGATGATCGGGAGTCCGCCATCGAAGCCATCACCGAGCTGCTCGGTAAGTCGCGGATCGCCGGCGAAGCGGTGATGGGTATGTCGTTTGACCGGCTCACCAAGGATTCCCGCCGCAAGATCGCCGCCGAACTCGATGACCTCAACAGCCAGCTGTCCTTCACAGTCGGCGAACGGCCCGCCCGCCCGGATGACACGCAGCGGCGGCGGCCGGTCGCCCACTCAAACCCCGACCAGTTCGGTGCCCGCACCGACGAGATGGGCGCGGCCGGCGACGGCTCGGGTGCCCCGGCCGGCAGTCTCGACGACGAGATCCGGTCGGCTCGGGACCGCTGGTCGGCCGAGGAGGCCGCCTGGTACGTCGCACTGGCCGGCGAGGACAAGGTCGGCATCGTGTTCGGTGAGCTCGACGGCGGTGAGGTCAACGTCCGCGTCTGGATTCATCCGAGCTATCGGCAGAAGGGATACGGCACCGCGGCGTTGCGCAAGTCCCGTTCGGAGCTGGCCGCCCAGTTCCCGGCGGTCCCGCTGGTGGTGCGGACTCCGGGAGCCACGCGCTGAACCGCGTCCTGTCCGCCGGCTCGGCTCCGCGGCATCGCTGATGGGTGTGCGGGCCGGGATTCTGGTCACCGGTACCGAGGTGCTGACCGGGAGGGTGACCGACCGCAACGGGCCCTGGGTCGCCGACCGGCTGCTCGAACTGGGCGTGGAACTGGCCCACATCACCATCTGCGGGGACCGGCAGGACGATATCGAAGCCCAATTGCGGTTCCTGCGCGCCGAGGGCGTCGACCTCATCGTGACTACCGGCGGGCTGGGCCCGACCGCCGATGACCTGACCGTCGCCACCGTCGCCCGGTTCTGCGGCCTAGATCTGCTGCTGGACACCGCGATGGAGCAGCGGATCGCCGAGATCGTCGCCAAGTGGATGGCGCGTTTCCCGGACATGGACGTCGAGGCGGTCCAGGCCGCCAACCGCAAACAGGCGTTGGTGCCCGAGGGTGCCGTCGTTCTCGATCCGGTGGGCACCGCCCCCGGTGTGGTGGTGTCGGGAACCCCGACAGTGGTGGTGCTGCCCGGTCCGCCCGCGGAATTGCAGGCGATGTGGCCGACCGCGATGGCCACCGACGCCGTGCAGCAGGCCATCGCCGGGCGCACCGTCTACCGGCAGGACACCGTCCGGATGTTCGGGGTGGCCGAGTCGGGCCTGGCCGAGACGCTGCGAGCCGCCGAAGAACAGCTGCCGGGGTTCGACGCGCTGGAGATCACCACCTGCCTGCGCCGCGGCGAGTTGGAGATGGTGACCCGCTACGAACCCGACGGCGCCCAAGCCTATGGCCGCCTGATGGAGTTGGTCCTCGAGCGGCACGGTGCGGCGGTCTTCTCCAGGGACGGCTCGACCGTCGACGAGCAGGTCGCCGGCCTGCTCGCGGGCCGGCGGATCGCCACCGCCGAATCCTGTACCGCCGGGATGCTCGCCGCGCGGCTCACCGACCGCGCCGGCTCGTCGGACTACGTCGCCGGCGGGGTGGTG
>CAYPTG010000040.1:9375-11424 GCA_964413455.1 uncultured Mycobacterium sp.
CAACGAGGCCAAGGTGGATCTGCTCGGGGTGGACGGCACGCTGATCGGCGAGCACGGGGCGGTGTCCAGCGAGGTTGCCGAGGCGATGGCGGCCGGGGCAGTGCAGCGTTTCGGGGCTGATACCGCGGTCGCGATCACCGGGGTGGCCGGGCCGGGTGGCGGTACCGCCGAGAAGCCGGTCGGCACGGTGTGGTTCTGCGTCATGCTGACCGACGGCCCGACCCTGACCCGGTGTGTGCGGGTGCCGGGGGCGCGCGCCGAGGTGCGGGAGCGGTCCACCACGGTGGCCATGCACCTGCTGCGCCGGGCACTGTTGACCGCCGGCGCTGCGGGCTGATTCAGGAGCCGGCGACGATCGGGAAGTCGAAGAAGGTGTCCGGATACGGTTCCGGATTCAGGGTGAAATGCCACCACTCTTTGTCGTAGTTGACGAAACCGTATCGCTCGAGGCCTTCGCCCAGCAGTAGCCGGTTCTTGGCCTGGTCACCGTTGATCCTGGGGTCGGCCGTGTGGGCCAGGGTGTCGAAGCAGTCGAAGCCGGTGCCCATGTCGATCGAGTTGTCCGGGAAGCGGATCGGCTGTGGCGCAACACAATCGATCAGCGGCTGGCCCGGCAGGTAGGGCGGGGTCACCGCGGCCGGCAGCGGGACCAGGGTGATGTCGAAGGTGCTGCCCCGGCTGTGGCCGGAATGCTCGGCGATGTAGCCGTCGGCGAACAGCGTCGACTTGTCCACCCGCGGATAGAACTCGGCCTTCATCCGCTGATCGGCGAGATCCTCTGCCCAGCCGACGAAGTCGTTCACCGCACGCTGGGGTCGGTAGCAGTCGTAAACCTTCAGCGTGTACCCGCGTTCCAGGAAGTCCTGCTGGGCCCGGGAGAGCGCCTCGGCCGCCGGCCGGGTGAGGATGCACGTCGGTGTCAGGTAGCCGTCAACCCGGTCGCCGGTGAAGTTGTGCGACGTCGCGTACCGGATGTCCTGCAAGATGGACGAGTCGATGTCTCGCAGCGCCACGAAATCGGCCGGCATGGCGGGTTCGGGTTCCGCCGATGCCGGGGCGGCCGACGATGCCATGGCGGTCAGGACGGCCAAGATCGTCGTGGCACAACGCAATTGGCGTCGATCACTCATCGCCGTGACATTACGCGATCACCCGATTCGTGTACCTCTATCGGCCCCGATCGGCCTTCAAGCGGCGACTACCACGGTCAACCGGTTGTCGTCACGCTCCACCCGCATACCGGCGCGGCGGGCCACCGCCGCCACCGCCGCGGCGTCGTCGGGTTCGGATCTGCTGGTGGCCAGCGCCCGGGCCAACCGCCCCTTGTGGGCTTTGTTGAAGTGGCTGACGACGCAGCGGGTGCCGTCCGGACGCTCGGCAACCACGTCGACGCGCACCGCTGTGCTGACCGACCGGCCCAGGCCCACATAGGCACCGGAGCGTAGATCCACCACGAGTTCATTGTCGGCTAGCTCGGCCAGCACCGGCTCCAGGACCGGCCGCCATCGAGCGGCCAGCCCGGGCCGCCCCGGCAACTTCGAGCTCGCAGACAAGCGGTAGCCAGGAATGCGGTCCTCGGCCCGTAGCAGACCGAACAGCGCCGAACCGACCGCCAGTCGGGCGCGAGCCCGGACGGCCTGCGCGCCGCGCAGCGACTCGACGTCCAGCGCGTCGTAGAGCACACCGGTGTAGCGGCGCAGTGCCGGCAATGTCGGCGTGGTGTACAGCGCGGCATTGCGCTCGACTTCGGCGTCCTGGGCCGCCGACAGCCCCAGCGCCTGCCGGCAGGCCGGCGGATCGGCCGCCAAGGCGACCAGCTCGTCGGCCAGCTCGGTACGCCGTAGCCGCAGCTGTGGCCAGCTGAGCGCCGCCAGGTCCAGTGCGGGGCCGTCACCGCCAACGCGTTTGGTCTCCGACGGGGGGAGTAGCACGATCACGCGGCGACGGTAACCCAGCGGCGCGGGTTGGTGAATTACGGTCAGTACGGCGGCAGTTGGCCGGCGCCGGACTGCGCGATCAAGCCGTTGAGGATGTCCAGGTCGTGGCGCA
>CAYPTG010000041.1:0-11338 GCA_964413455.1 uncultured Mycobacterium sp.
AGGGTGGCCGCCGAGGCGGCGCCCAGCCAGTACTCCCGGGTTTCCAGGACCGCCGGGTGGGTGGCCAGTGCGGCACATCGCTGTAGCCATTCCCGCCACGGGGTGCTGACCGGTTCCAGCACGATCGGTTCGCCGGCGAGTCGTTGGTGGACCGCGGTGACGATGTCGCCGAGCAGGATGTCGCGGGAGGTGGCGTCGCCGGCGACGCCGTGCAGGCTCACCGTCAGATACGGATGGCCCGGTCCATTGATGTAGCTGGCGTTCAGCGGTGCACCCAGCAGGTGGTGTTCGCGCATCTGGTCGGCCAGTACCGCCAGCACCGCGTCGCGTTCCTGGCCGCTGCCCGGTTCCAGATCCGCGGGCAGGGTGTGGGTGGCCAGGTCGGTGAACTCGCCGGGCTCGGTGAACCTCTGCTCCCAGGTGCCGGATTCCTCGACGATCCGCAGCCGCAGCGCGTCGTGGTGGTTGGTCACCGCGGTGAGCACCGCCCGGACGTCATCGACGCTCACTTCCGGGCTCAGCGGCAGCACCACCGGGACCCGCCAGCTGCCGACGTCGCGCAGGCCGCGCTCCAGGAAGTGGGTGAGGTTGGGCGCCAGTGGCGGATGCTCGGCGTCCAACGGGGACTGCCGGGCCAGACCGCCTTCGGCGTACCGGGCGGTCAGCGTCTTGGCCAGCGCGGCGACGGTCTGGTTCTCGTACAGGTCTTGCGGGTTGAGGTCCAGACCTTCCTTGCTGGCGGTCATCGCGACGCTGATCGCGATCAGCGAGTCGCCGCCGACTTCGAAGAAGTTGGTGTTGCGGTCCAGGTTCGCGATGCCCAGGCATTGCGACCAGATCCGCACCAGGGTGGCCTCCAGTTGTGAGGCGCTGCTCGCCGGCGCGGCCGCCGCGTCGCCGGGTGTCCCCGGCGCTGATCCGTTCACCGCGCCGATCACCCCGCGGGCGGCGGCCGGGTTGTAGTCGACCCAATGCCGTTGCCGCTCAAAGGGATATCCGGGCAGCGACACCAGCGGTCGGGTGCTCCCCAGCCGGGGGGTCCAGTCGATGTCGACGCCGGCGGCCCAGAGCTGGCCCAGCCCGAGCAGGAACGCGTCGTGGTCGCTGCGGTTCTGGGCCTGGTGGCGCATCAGTCGGACCGCCCGGTGCCCGGCCGACCAGTTCGGGTGGCGCATGGCCGAGGCGGTGAGGCTGCCGCCGGGGCCGACCTCCACGATCACCCGGTCCGGGTCGGCCAGCAGCACACCGAGTTCGTCGGAGAACCGGACCGTCGCCCGGATCTGGGAGGCCCACATGGCCGGGTCGGTCGCTTCGGCGGGGCTCATCTGTGTTCCGGTGACGTTGGACAGCAACGGGATTCGCGGTTCGTGCAACTCCAGCCGGGACAGGAAGGCGGTGAACTCGCCGATCACCGGGTTCATCAGCCGGGAATGGAACGCGTGCGCGGTGCGGACCCGCCGGGCAGTGATGCCCTTTTCGGCCAGCCGGGCCTGGAATTCGGCGATGGCCTGTTCGGAGCCGGCTACCACGCAGCTGCCGGGGTCGTTGACCGCGGCCAGGTCGACGTCCTCGGTGAGGTGTTCGGCGATAGCGCTCGGCCCCAGCGCGACGGCCACCATCACCCCGCGCGCCGAGGCGTGCATCAGCCGGGCCCGCATGGACACCGCCTTGACCGCGGTGGGCAGGTCGAAGACACCGGCCAAAGTGCCGGCCACGTACTCACCGATGCTGTGCCCGGCCAGCGCGGCCGGTGTGATGCCATAGGACTCGGCCAGTTTCGCCAGCGCGTATTCGACGGTGAACAACGCCGGCTGGGCCCGGTCGGTGCGTTCCAGGTTGCGGCCGGTGCCCTCGAAAACCTCGGCGTGCAGGTCGAAACCCATTTCCTCGCTGAACGCCGCGGCGCAGGCGTCGAAGTGCTCGCGGAACACCGGTTCGCGTTCGTGCAGGCCCCGTGCCATGCCGACGTGTTGGGCGCCCTGGCCGGGGAAGACGAAAACGACTCTGTCGCTAGCCGATTGGCGACTGGATTGGCTGCCGGACTGAAGCTGCGGGGCCTCGGCGATGATCACGTTGTCGTGCTCGTCGGCGGCGAGCACCGCCGCGGCGTGCTCCTGATCATCGACCACCGCGGCCATCCGGACGGGTTCGCGGCGCCGCCGGGTCAGTGTGTAGGCGGCATCGGCCAGGCTCAGCTCACCGGCGTCGGAGAACTCTGCCGCCAGGGCGGTGCGGGCGTTGCGTAGCGCCTCGGGAGTGCGCGCCGACAGCAGCAGCACCTGCGGTCCCGGCGCTGCGTCCGGTTCGACGACCGGCGGCGCTTCTTCCAGCACGATGTGGGCGTTGGTGCCGCCGACGCCGAATGAGCTGACCCCGGCGCGGCGCACACCGTCGCACTCCCACGGGCCGTCTTCGCCGCGGACCACGAACGGCCCGCGGTCGATGTGCAGCTCGGGATTGGGGCTGGTGTAGTGCAGGGTCGCCGGGATGGCCCGGTGCTTGAGGCAGAGGATGGCCTTGATCAGGCCGGCGATCCCGGCCGCGGTCTCCAAGTGGCCGATATTGGACTTGACCGAGCCGACGTAGCACGGCCCGGACCGCTCCTCGGTCGAGATGTCGAACGCCTGGCGCAGCCCTTCGATCTCGATCGGGTCGCCCAGCGGGGTGCCGGTGCCATGTGTCTCGATGTAGCTGATCGTCGATGCGTCGACTTCGGCGACCGCGTGCGCCTCGGCGATGGCCTCGGCCTGCCCGGCGGCATTCGGGGCGGCGTAGTTCATCTTGGTCGCACCGTCGTTGTTAAGCGCCGAACCGAGGATGACGGCGTGGATCCGGTCGCCGTCGTCGATGGCATCGGCCAGCGGCTTGAGCATCACGACACCGACACCGCTGCCGAAAATCGTTCCGTCCGAACGGATGTCGAACGGCCGACAGTGTCCGGTCGGGGAAACCATGGACCCCGGCTCGTACCAGTACCCGACGTTGTGCGGTATCCGGATGGACGAGCCGCCGGCCAGTGCCATCTCGCATTCGCCGTTGAGGATGCTCTGGCAGGCCAGGTGCACGGCGACCAGCGAGGACGAGCAGGCGGTCTGCACCGCCAGCGCCGGGCCGCGCAGGTTGAACTGGTGGGCCGCCCGGGTGGCCAGGTGGTCCTTGTCGTTCTGCAGCGACAGGTTGACCATGTCGAAGCTGGCGCCCTGCCCGATCACCAGGTTGGGGTCGTAGTGCGACATCACGTTGTGCAGCAGGTACCCGCTGGTCGAGCTGGTGCCGAACACGCCGACCGTCTTGTCGCTGTCGGCCGGGTCGAATCCGGCGTCCTCCATCGCATGCCAGGCGGTTTGCAGAAAGAGCCGGTGCTGCGGGTCCATCAGCCGGGCGGACTGCGGGGTCACTCCGAAGAAGCCGGCGTCGAATTCCTCGATCCCGGCCAGCAGCGCCGCACGCCGCACATAGGAGCGATTCGCCAGCGCCTTGGCCGTCACCCCGGCGTCCAGCAGATCGTCTTCGGAGAGGTCGACGATGGACTCCACACCGTCACGCAGGTTGCGCCAGAACTGCGCGACCGAACCCGCGCCCGGGAACCGGCCGGCCATGCCGACGATCGCAATCGCATTGGGCGACTGCGTCGTTGACGAGTAGCCGCTGTTGGAAGTCACGGTCGCTGTCTCACCTTTCGCCGCGCCGCGGCCTGCTGGCGTGCCGTGGCGCGTTGTTGTGCGCGGTCGCGGACTGCGCTCGGGCGTTCCGCGGTGTTCTCCGACAGGCCGAGCTGACGGATCAGGTCGACCGCCAGATCGGTCAGCGTCGCGCCCTGCAGGATAAGGGCCACCGGCGGCTCGACACCGAAGTCGGCCCGCACGGTGTTTCGCATCCGCACCGCCATCAGCGAATCCATACCCAACTCAGTGAGCGGCTGATCGGTCTCGATTCCACTGTCGACCCCGAAACCCATGACCGCCGAGATCCGCTTACGCAGCCGCGCGGTCACGACTTTTTCGACCTCGGCGGCATCGAGTTCGCGCAACGCGTCCGGTCCGGCCCAGTCGTCGTCGATATCGATGGCGTCCAGCTCACCGGCCAAGTTGACGAAGTAGCCGAGTTCACGGATCTCCGGGAACACCTCGACGGCGCGGTCCATCCGCAGCCGGGCCACCCCGACCTTGGTGAAGCCATCGGCGATCACAGCGTCCATGGCCTCGATGCCTTCCGCAGGCGACATCGGGTCGAGCACGCTGAAGTTCATCTCCCGAGACAGGCCGACATCGGACCATTGGCCCCAGTTGATCGCGATGGCGGGCAGCCCGGCGGCGCGACGCCACTGCACCAGCGCGTCCAACCAGGCGTTGGCGGTGCCGTAGGCCAGCTGACCGGGCGATCCGAGCAGCGACACCACCGACGAGAAGCCGGCCCACCAGTCCAAGTCCCGGTCGACGGTGGCCTGATGCAGCCGCACCGCGCCGACCGCTTTGGGCGCCCAAATGGCGTCCAGGCTGTCCTTGGTAAGCCCGGCCACCAATTCGTCGTTGAGTACCGCCGCGCCGTGGATGACTCCGCGCAGCGGCCGGCCGGACTGCTCGGCGGCGGCTACCAGGCGCTCGGCGACGCCGGGCTCGGCGAGGTCCCCCAGTTCGACGACGATCTCGGTCTGGGTACCCCAGCGGGCCAACGCTTCCTGCGCTGCCTCCGACGGCTCCGACCGGCCGTTGAGGACAATCCGTCCGGCACCGTTGTCGACCAGCCACAGGGCTACCCTCAGGCCGATGCCGCCCAGCCCGCCGGTGACGATGTAGGAGCCATCGGCCCGCACTATCGTCTCGGCTCGATGCTCGGGCCGCACCGCACGGCCAAGACGCTCGACGAACCTTCGTTCACCGCGCCACGCGACAATGTCGTCGGTGCTGGACGCGGACAGTTCGGTGGGCAGCGCCGCCAGGGCGGAGTCGGCAGCGTCCAGGTCGACAAGAGTGGCCCGCAACGCCGGATGCTCGTAAGCCAACACCCGGACGATGCCGCGCAGCGTGCCGGCACCGGGATTGCCGGGCTCGGTCTCGGGCGCCACCACCAGCCCGCCGCGAGTCACGAGCCACAGCCGTGGTGACTTGCCATGCCAGCCGCCGGTGATCGCCCGCACCGTCGCCGCCACCGCCCAGACGGAGTCCCGGGCATGCGTCAGCGCATCGCCGGGACCGTCGGCGACACTGCCATCGAAAGGCGGCTGGCCGACGAAGACGATTACGCCGGTCGGGGGCAGATCCGGGTCGGCCGCGGTATCGGCAAAGGCCGCCTGCACCGCGGCCTCATCGTTCAGATCAGCGGTCAGTACCCGCCGGGTCGGCGTACCGAATCCGGCGGCGAATTCGGTTGCGGCCGCATTGGTTCCATCGGTCAGCACCAGCCAGCTACCGGCCGGTTCGGTACCCGCCGCGGCCGGTTCTTCCTGCCAAGACGAGGCAAACAGCTTTTGCGAAACCGGCAGCGGGACGGTGCGGCGCAGGACACGCCTCAGATAGATGCCCCTGACCTGCGCGACCATCGCTCCGGCATCGTCGAACAGGGTGACCTGACCAATCGCGTCGCCACCGGGTTCGGGGGCGCTGAGCAATTCAGCCCGGCACCGAGCCCGGCGCCCGACCGGTCCGAACACCCGGATCGTCGCCATCGTGACCGGGAGATAGGTGATGTCGGAACCTTCGGCCAGCGTCTCTGCGGACATGGCAGCGGCCAGGCCCTGCAGCGCGGCATCCAGCATGACCGGATGCAGGGTCGCTCCTCGGTAGGTGACCGCCTCGTCAGGCAACGCGATGTCGGTCTCAACCCAACCCTCGGCGGTCCGGTTGATCCGGGTCAGCGCCGCAAAAGCGTGCCCGTGATAGGCGCCGGTGCGGCGCAGCGCCGTGTAGAAGTCGTTGGGCGGCACCACGACTCCGCCGGAGCCGGTCAGTTCCAGTGCAACCGGCGCATCGTCGCTCGCGGACACCGGCGCTACCCGGGCCAACGCATGGCAGGTCCAGTGCCCGGTCTCGGAGCGGGAGTGCATTTCCACTCGGGCGGCGCCGCCATCGTCCCGGATCAGCCGGGTGATCAACGTGGTCTGCGGCGCCAGCGTCAGCATCTGTTCAATCTCGAGCTGACTCACCAGCAGCGCCTCGGGCGGAACTCCAAAGGCTTCACATCCGGCCGCCAACGCAATCTCGGCGAAGCCGGCGCCGGGCATGACTGGCTGGCCGTAGACCTTGTGGTCGATCAGCCACGGATTGAGCTCGGTGCCGACGTCGACCTGCCAGACGTCGCCGCCGCCGGGCAGCTCGACGTGCAGTCCGAGCAAGGCGTGCGATCCGGCGAACTCCCGGCCCACCGACATCGTCGGCATCCAGTAGTCGGTGTGCAGCCACGGTGTCGGCGGCAGGTCGATGAGCAGGTCCGCCCGGTCTGCGCCGGTGCTGGCCGGTGGGCGCACTCCGGCCAGCTGGGTGTGGAAGGTCAGCGTCTCGGGGTGGTCGCGGTTGACCGTCGGTGACACCCGGAAACGGGCCGCGGCTTTGGCGCCGTTGGTGGAGGCTGGTGCGTCCAGTGTCTCGGTGATCGCGCGGACCAGCAGCGGGTGCGGGCTGATCTCGATGAAGGTGGCGTGCTCGGCACCGGCGGTCTGCACCGCCCGGCTGAAGCGCACCGGGTTGCGCAGATTGGCCGCCCAGTAGTCGGCGTCGAACATCGTGCCACCGGCACCAGACGACAGCGCTGTGCCACCGAGTAATTCGGTGGTGTTGACCACCGGAATGGTGGGTCCGGCCGGTTTCAGATAGGCCAGCGCGGCGCGCAGTTCGTCCAGGATCGGGTCGATAGTCGGGTGGTGTGAGGCCACGTCGACCTCCACCCGCCGGGCTAGCAGGCCTTGCGCGTCGACCTGGGCGACCAGCGCGTCGACCTGCTCGGGCGGCCCGGCGATCACCGTCTGGCGCGGCGAGGCGTACACCGCGATGGTCACCTCCGGATGCCCGGCGATCAGCCGTTCGGCCGCACTGGCGTCCAGTTCCAACAGTGCCATCGCGCCCTGCCCGGACAGCCGCGACATCAGCCGGGACCGGGTGGCGATCACGTCCAGCCCTTCGGCCGGGGTGAGCGCACCGGCCACCACCGCGGCGGTGACCTCACCCATCGAGTGGCCGATCACCGCGTCGGGTTGCACGCCGTGGGAGCGCCACAGCGCGGTCAGCGCCAGCTGCATGCCGACCAGCACCGGCTGGATGCGGTCGATGCCGGTGACCTGCTCACCGGATTCCAGGATCTGACGCAGCGAGAATCCGACCTTGTCGACGAAGGCGGATTCCAGTTCGTCGACCGCCGCGGCGAAAGCCGGCTCATCGGCCAACAGCTGCCGGCCCATGCCGGCCCACTGGGCGCCCTGGCCGGAGTACACGAAAACCGTTCCGGCACCGGGCGATACGTCGTGGCTAGCCACCACCCCTGGAGCGGACTGGCCGGTGGCCAGGGCCCGCAGCCCGGTGACCGCTTCGGCCCTGTCGCGCGCCGAGACGGTCGCCACGATGCCGTAGCGGCTGCGCTGGCCCAGCACCCGGGCCACCTCGGGCAGCGGCACATCCGCGCCGTCGCCCTCGATCCAGTCGGCCAGCGCGGCGGCAGCCGCGGCCACCCGCGCCGCGGTCTTTCCGGAGAGCATCAGGGTGCTGACGGCCGGGCCTTCGGAAGGCTGGACTACCGGTGCGGGTCCCTGCTCCAGCACCACATGAGCATTCGTGCCACCCATCCCGAACGATGACACCGCCGCCCGACGCGGGCCGTCGTGCGCCGGCCACGGCGCCGATTCGGTGGGTACGTAGAACCGGGTGCCGGACGGGTCGATCGCCGGATTCCATTGGGAGAAGTTCAGATTCGGTGGGATGCGTCCGTGCCGCATGGCCAGCACCGCTTTGATGAAGCCGGCGATCCCAGCCGCAGCCTCCAGGTGCCCGAAGTTGGTCTTGACCGCGCCGAGCGCGCAGGGCTGATCACCGCGGCCGTACACCGCCGCCAGAGCGTCGAACTCGATCGGATCGCCGAGTGCGGTTCCGGTGCCGTGGGTTTCTATCAGGTCGACCGAGGCGGCGGGGACGTCCGCGGAGCGCAGCGCCCGGGAGATCACGTCGCGCTGCGACGGGGCGTTGGGGGCGGTGAGTCCGTTGGACCGGCCGTCCTGGTTGACCGCCGAGCCGCGCACCACGGCCAGCACCCGATCACCGTCGCGCACGGCGTCGGTGAGCCGCTTGAGCACCACCACGCCGGCACCCTCGCCGCGGACGAAGCCGTCGGCTTGGGAGTCGAAGGCATTGCATTTGCCGCGCGGCGACAGCATGCCCCATTTACCCAGTGCCAGTTGGGTTTCCGGGCGCAGGTTGAGGCTGACGCCACCGGCCAGCGCCAGGTCGCTCTCCCGCATCCGCAGGCTCTGGCAGGCCAGGTGCACCGCGACCAGCGACGAGGAGCAGGCGGTGTCCACGGCGATCGCCGGGCCACGTAACCCCAGCAGGTAGGCGATCCGGCCGACGGTGACGCTGTGCGCGTTGCCGGTCGCCGAGTAGGCGTCGATGGCGTCCGGGTTGCCGGCCGCCGCGCTCTGGTATTCGGTGTAGTAGACGCCGAGCATCACCGCGGTGCGGGTTTCGCCGAGTTCGTCGGGGCGCAGCCCGGCGTTCTCCAGTGCCTCCCAGGCCACCTCCAGCGCCACCCGCTGCTGCGGGTCCATCGCCACCGCCTCACGCGGGGAGATACCGAAGAAGTCGGCGTCGAATCCGGCGACGTCGGGCAGGTAGGCACCCCATTTGGTGGGCATCCTCCCGGGCGCCATCGGATCGGGGTCGTAGAACTCCTCGGCGTCCCAACGCCCGGGCGGGACGACGGTCACCCCGTCGGTGCCGTTCTCCAGGAAGTCCCAGTACTCCTGCGGACCGCTCACCCCGCCGGGGAACCGGCAGCCGAGGCCGATCACCGCGACCGGTTCGGCCCCGGCGATCCGCGACGCCTTGTCGAACTGCTCGGCCAGCGCCGAGCGCTGCTCGGCCGTCATAGCCGAGATCCGGTCGAAGGTCGACTTCACGCTAGGTGCGCGAGCAGGGCCAGGAGATGGTGCCGTCATCGGATCTGCTGCCCGCCGCCGGTGGCTTCCACACTGTCGAACAGGGCGTCGAGCAGACTGGTCCCGGATTCCTCAGCCTCAGCGGCGTCGTCAAGGGCTGCCGTGGTGGTGGCCGGGTCGGCGGCCGGGGTGATCAGCCCGGCGACATGGCTGGCGAAGGACGAGACGGTCGGGTGGTTCCACAGCATGGTCGCCGACAACTCGACCTGCACCAGCTGCTTGGCATCGCGAAGCAGTGTCATCGCCATCATCGAATCCAGTCCCAACTCCGGGAACGGCCGATCGAAGTCCACCGCCTCCTCCGGCATGCCCAACTCACGGGCGAGGATCGCCCGCAGTCGGATCCGGAGTTCAGCGACGATCTGCTCGGCCGTCATCTCTGACCACGCCGGCACGTCGATGGGCACCGACGGTGCACCGGCGTCCACCGGCGCCGGCGCCGACTCCACCTGAGCGTAGTGCAGGCCGCGGACGTCGATGAACGTGCCGCCCTGCGGCGACGAGACCACCAGGTCGGCCACCAGGTCAGGGCCACTGCCGCGGCGGTGGACCTCCACAATCGCCGCGTCGCCCACCCATTCGGCGTCCGGGGCGCTCAACCGCATGCTGTCGACGGCGGCGGGCAGCATCAACGCCGCCGAATCGTCCAGCAGCCGGGCCAGGTATACGGCGGCGTCCAGCAACGCGACCGGAGCGCCTTGCGGTGCGCTGACCCGGGCCCGCAGCCCGCCCGGGATCGGCTCGCAGCGCTGCACCGACCAGCCGAACGCCTGCCCGTCGACGCCGGCGGCCCGCGCTAGATCGTCCATGGCGGCGGCGTCGACGGCGATGCCGGGGGCGTCGGCCGACGGCGGGGTGGCTTCGGTGAGCTGTTCGATGATCCGGGCGCTGCAGTGCCGGGTCCACCGGTCGGCGGGGGTGTCCGGTCCGCTGCTCGACGACATGGTGATCGCGTCGCCGTCGGCGACCAGGTGGATCACCCGCGGTGTTTCGACGACCACCGGGTATTCGAAGCGGATGTCCCCGAGGATGTCGCGGTGCCCGCCGGCCGCCGAAAGTGTGTGCAGCAGAACCGAAACCGGCACCACCTCCACACCGTGCACCCGGTGTCCGCCGGGATACGGTTTGGCCTGCGGGGCCAGCCGTGCCCGCCAGCTGCGGGCCGAGGCGCCGGCGGCGTCTGGCTTGCCTCCCGGCTGGCTCTCTGCCGACGGGCCGAGCAGGGTGCCGAACTCGGGCTCGGCCACCCCGTCCAGGCTCTCCCCCGCCCCTCCGGCGTCGCCACCGGCGACCAGGTTGGCCAGCACCGGCAGCGGGGCCCGCATGGCGTAGATGTCGGCCAGCGCGGCCCAGTCGGCGGCGACCACGGCGGACTGCACCGGGGCGTCCGGGCTCAGCAGCGTCGGCAGCATCCGGATGGCCACCTCGTTGGGCATCGGTAGCAAACCGGCGGCGGTGGTGGACGGTTGGGCGTCGGCCCAGCTCTTCCACAGTCCCCAGTCGACGACCGTGCCGGGCAGCCCCAGGGCGCGGCGGGTGTAGGCCAGGGTGTCCAGGAAGGTGTTCGCCGCGGTGTAGTGGCCCAGCCAGCGGGAGCCGATGATGCCGGTGATCGAGGAGAACAGCACGAACCGGCGCACCGGCGTGGTCAGCGTCAGGCTGTGCAGCACCGCTGCGGCATCCAGCTTGGAGCGGAACATGGCGGTGACTTCGGCGTCGGTCATCTCGGTCAGTAGCGCCTCGCTGCCGGACAGCGCGGCCAGGTAGATGCCGTCCAGCGGCGGCAGGTCGTTGCCGAACCGGTCGAACAGCGCGGCCATCGCGGCCGGGTCGGCGGCGTCGGCGGCCACCTCGACCAGGGTGGTTCCGGTGGCCGCCAGTTCCTCGGCCAGTCCGGTGGACGCGCCGCGGCGGGAGACCGCGACGATCGTGGAGGCGCCCATCTCGGCGAGCTGACGGATCAGGTGCGGCCCGACGTTGCCGGTCGCCCCGATCACCAGGTGGCTGGTGTTCGGCTCAACAGCGGTGAGCGCCACCGCCGGCGCTGCGCTGCGCACCAGCCGTGGGACATGCCGCAAGCCCCGGCGGTGCACGGCCTGGTCGTCGACGCCGCCGCCGGCGGTGTGCCGCGCTTGGCCGGCGAGGATGCGGGCGACGAGTTCGGCGGGCGTGGCTTCGTCGACGTCGACGATGCCGGCCCAT